>JAWGXY010000030.1:0-17012 GCA_032572035.1 Streptococcus parasanguinis | reverse complement strand
TTGTTTCTAGCACTCGGGAGTTTTGGAACCTTAGGTCCAAAACTAAGTCATGGAACTTCTTCGAAGTTCGCTGACGTCCGTACTCACCTAAGGAAAGTTTCTAAGATGAAGATGACTTTGTCTTCAATCTAAAAGGACCTTGCGGTCCTTTCATTATTTTACTTTTTCTAATTTTGCGGCAAATTCATTACCACCACGTAAGACGAGTATGTTTTTTCCACCGTTGACAGGTACGAAACAATAATTTGAATTAGCTTGTATATAGACTTCCTTAGCGCTCTTCACTTGATAGCCTTGTGATTTCACCGCTTCTTGAATGACTTCAAATGTGTGTTCAATCTCCTCTTTAGAAGTCGTGTCTCCATCATACTTTTCTGAATCAGCTAGAGAATAGAATGCGTAAGCCTTGCTATCGTAATACTTATCACTAATAATTCCATGATCTGAAATCTGAACAGTTGTATTATCTCCTTCTGTCACATTCTTCCATTTTCCAACCATGGCCTTAGGTGTTTCAACCTTGTGATAAACCAAATTTTCTTCAAAGTTTCCTTTGTATGACTTATAAGTTTTCAAGTCGAATAAATCATTTCTTAAAATAATATTGCTTCCGTCTTTTTGGAGCAAGTTATAGCGTGTGTTCCCACCAGACTTAATAACAACTATTTCTGTCGTCTTCAGGTTAAATTTCTTATCGACATCCGCAAGTGAATGCAAGTCCGTCGCATTTAACAAAGAAAGTGCTGTATTAAATTCTTTTTTCGCTTCATTGCCTTTGAGAACCTTTTTGATGGTCTCGCCACCATTGACTTTTTGTTTCTTTCCACTTAGTTCATAAGTGACCGGACTAGAATCCGTATTTCTCAACCAAACCCCATCTAGACTTGGTCCACCTGAAAAGAAAAAGAACCAAGCAAGAGCAATTACTGCGACAAGTCCCGCAACTGCGACCCCAATCTTTGTTTGTTTATTGAAAGAAAATGTCAATTTTTTCGGTCTTGGAACAGGTTGCAAGGTTTTCGCCGATGGTTGTGGTTGGACAAAAGCTGTCTGCTCTTGTGAAAGAGGTGCGCTAGGTGCAACAGGTGCTTCCTGAGCAGGAGCCTGCGCCTCAGTTGCTGGAGTCGGCGCTTCTTTTCGCTCTACGACAAACTCCCCTTTTTCACGCGCTTCTTGAAATTCTTGCATACTTGGCTTGCGACCATTGATCGCTTCAAAGTATTCAACCCAATCTTTTTGATTCATCATATCCCCCTTATTGATTCATTATAAAAACTAACCATATTATACCATAAATCCATGGTAAATTTTGTGATTTTCAGAAAATAAAAGAAAAAGCCCAAGCAGTTTTCCACTTGGACTTTCTTTATTATTTCAAAACTTTTTGTGTTTTCGCGTAATTGGCTTCTACAGCTTCTTTTTCAGCTTTCCACCAGTCTTGGTTGTCTGTGTACCACTTGATGGTGTCTTCCAAACCTGCTTCGAAGTTTGTGAATTGTGGTTCCCAACCTAATTCTTCACGCAATTTGGTTGAATCGATGGCGTAACGCAAATCATGACCAGCACGGTCTGTTACACGGTCGTAGGCGTCTTTTGGTTGACCCATTTTTTCAAGGATCAATTCAAGCACTTCCTTATTGTTCTTTTCACCGTCAGCACCGATCAGGTAAGTTTCACCGATACGGCCTTTAGTGAGGATAGCCCAAACACCAGTTGAGTGGTCGTTGGTGTGGATCCAGTCACGGACGTTCTTCCCTTCACCATAAAGTTTTGGCTTGATGCCAGACAAGATGTTGGTGATTTGACGTGGGATGAATTTTTCAATGTGTTGGTATGGACCGTAGTTGTTTGAACAGTTAGAAATCGTTGCTTTAACACCAAATGAACGAACCCAAGCTTTCACAATCAAGTCAGAAGCAGCCTTGGTTGATGAATAAGGTGATGATGGGTTGTATTTGGTTTCAGCAGTGAATTTTTCACCAGGACCTTCCCCATGTCCAGGAAGATCTTCACGCAATGGAAGGTCTCCATACACTTCGTCTGTTGACACGTGGTGGAAACGAATGTCGTATTTACGAGCCGCTTCCAAGAGTGTATAAGTTCCAACAAAGTTTGTGTAGATAAATGGAGATGGATCTTTGAGGGAGTTATCATTGTGGCTTTCAGCCGCATAGTGGACAATGGCATCAGCCTTGGCAGCCAATTTGTCAACTAATTCAGCATCAGCGATGTCTCCCACCACCAACTCGACACGATCTCCAAGGATTTCTTCGATATTGGCACGGTTACCAGCGTAAGTGAGTTTGTCAAGGACAGTCACATGCACGTCTGGATGGTTGTTGTAGACATAGTGTACGAAGTTTGAACCGATGAAACCAGCTCCACCGGTTACGATGATATGTTTATATTCTGACATTTTTTCTCCAAATAGTTTTTAGTTTTGATTGTTCCTTTAGTTAGTGAGGCACGCCAGAAACTCTTCGGTTTCATGGCTAAATCCGAAGCCGAAGTCTCCGGATTTCCTTACAAGATTCCCTGAAGGAATCTTGTTTTCACTAGGGCAGTAACAATCTTATAACTCTCCTTGCAGTCGCGATATTGCTACGCAAAGTTCGTTTTTACAAATCTTCTGCTTTTAGGGATTTGACATCTTTGAGCAGTGGGTGATTCTTGTCTGCTTCTGAGACTTCTGCTTCTTCCAAGTTTTCCCATTGGATGTCTAGGCTTGGGTCTGCGTAGTTGACAAAAGCATATTTTGGTTTAAGTTCCAGTGCCCAGTAATCGTTGACTAAGTATGTATAGGCAACTTTGTCTGTCAAAACTTGGAACCCATTGGCTACACCACGAGGAACAAAGATTCCTTTTGAAGCATCGATCACAGTTTGGTAGGTGTTCCCAAAGCTATCGCCTTCACGAAGGTCTACCCAAGTTCCAAGAACCTTACCTTCATCTGCTACAGAGATGTATTTGTCCCAAGGCTCTGCATGCAAGCCACGCAAAACATTTTTACGAGAGAACGAAATATTGTTTTGCAACTTGCCTTCCGCAAAGAAGCTTTCAGGGAAACCAAGAGGAAGCATTTTTTCTTTTTGAAAGTTTTCTTTAAACCAACCACGGTTATCCCCGCGCACAGGAATATCAAACTCCATCAAGCCTGGGATGGCTTCAATTTTGCGTGCTGCTAATTCTTTATCAAAAAATTGTTCCGTCATTAAGCTTCTCCAATCAAACGGAGCAAGTATTGTCCGTATTCATTTTTCTTCAATGATTGCGCTAATTCATGGACTTGTTCTTTGGTGATATAGCCCATGCGATAAGCAATTTCTTCAAGGTTGGCCACTTGGACATTTTGCAAGCGTTGAACAGTCTCAATATATTGAGAAGCCTGCAAGAGACTTTCGTGAGTTCCTGTATCCAACCAAGCAAAGCCACGGCCCATGAGCTCAACAGAGAGATCTCCACGCTCCAAATAGGCCTTGTTAACATCAGTGATTTCAAGCTCTCCACGAGGGCTTGGTTTGATGTTTTTGGCAATTTCTACCACATCATTGTCATAGAAGTAAAGTCCTGTCACTGCAAAGTTCGATTTTGGATGTTCTGGTTTTTCCTCGATAGAGATAGCATTCATATCCGCGTCAAACTCTACCACACCAAAGCGTTCTGGATCTTTAACTTGGTAACCAAAGACAGTCGCTCCTTTTTCTTTCGCTTCTGCCCGTTGCAACATCTTGGTTAAGCCATTTCCGTGGAAGATATTGTCCCCAAGGATGAGGGCAACATGATCGTCACCGATAAAGTCTTCCCCAATGATGAAGGCTTGCGCCAAACCATCTGGACTTGGTTGCTCTGCATAAGAGAGAGAAATTCCTAGTTCAGAACCATCTCCAAGAAGCTCTTCAAAACGAGGAAGGTCTTGAGGTGTTGAGATGATCAGGATATCTTTTATCCCAGCCAACATAAGCGTTGACAGCGGATAGTAGATCATTGGTTTGTCATAAATGGGCATCAATTGTTTAGAAGCCGCACGTGTCAATGGATACAAGCGAGTTCCTGATCCCCCTGCTAAAATAATACCTTTCATAATGTTAGGCCTTTCTACGTAGTCATTACCCTTATTTTATCATGTTTATATAAAAAAGTCACCTTGCATTTGTGTTACAAGGTGATGACAGGAGATGAGAGTTGTAGAATTGTTAGCATTGGTCTTACTCATGATTCAAATAGATTACCGCTCCTTGACTGAGCCGTCTGAAAATCTTACCTTGTAGTAGAGCCCACTCAACCACTGCGTCTTGCTCGACAATCCAAAGAAAATTGAGAGGCTAGGACTTTTGTCCCAGCCTACTTCTTCACATATTGTTCAACTGGATAATCCGCTGGATCTAAGCGCAGGTTCCCTCCTACCACTAGTTGAGCTAGATGCCAACCAATGAGGGGACCTGTGGTGAGGCCAGACGAACCAAGTCCACTGGCGACATAGAGGCCTGCTTGATCAGGAACAGCTCCCCAAAAGGGTGAAAAGTCACTGGTGTAGGCCCGTGTTCCCACGCGCTCCCCGACGACTTCCGCTTGAGCTAGTTCTGGATAGTAGGCCAAAGCTTCTGTTTCCATCTGATTCAACAAAGCCTGATCCACTGTCAGGTCAAAGCCCATCTCATTTTCATGTGTGGCTCCCATACTGATCTTGCCTTGCTGGAAGGGAATGATATCCAGCTCTCCTTCCGGCATGACCACAGGATAATCAGCAGTATCTAGGTCTAGCTGATAATCCCGCAGTTGCCCCTTTTGCGGACGGACATCAACTTGGTAGCCAAGTGGCTCAAGGATTTGCCCCAACCAGGCTCCTGTTGCTAGGATAACTTGGTCATAGCTTTCTCCTGCAATCTGATAGCCATCATCTGAGACTGAGAGAGCAACCTCTTCCTTGATCAGTCTTGCGCCACTGGCTTCAAGAAGAGTTTCCGTCAGAAGGGCCCCTTCTACATGAGCACCACCCGATGCATAGAGAAGGTTCTCAAACCCTTGTAGACCTGGGAATTGCTCACTGACCTCCACTTTGGTTAAAATCGCCAAGTCTCCAATCAAGGGAGATTCTTCCCGACGGCTCAGCGCTAACTGATAGAGTTCGTCTAATTTTTCTTCCTTTTTCTTGAGGAGATAGACGCCGGTCTGCTGGTAAAAATCTGTATTAATTCCGTCCTTGGCCAGGTCTTCTACCAATTCTTGGTAGAAATCAGCCCCCAGACGAGCCAGGCGATACCAAGCCTTATTACGCCGTTTGGAAAACCAAGGGCTAATAATGCCTGCCGCCGCCTTGGTTGCTTGGCCGACTCCATGGTCATAGACAGTCACATCCACTTGTGCTTCTTTGGATAAATAATAGGCTGCAGTGGATCCCACGATCCCTGCACCAATAATCGCAACTTTCATCATGACCCCTTAGATATGGTAAAAAGGATTGGTGCTGGCTTGACTGCCAATCACTTCAATCTCCCAGGCTTCCTCAGCCTTCCACTGATTGAGCTTTTCTACTAGTTTTGACACAAAAAGAACTTCGATATGGTGTCCTGGATCCAAGGCTAGGAGGCCATCGCTCAGCATATCCTGAGCCGTGTGGTAGTAGATATCTCCTGTGATATAGACCTCAGCTCCCTTGGCGAGAGCATCCTTGTAAAAGGACTGGCCACTTCCTCCACAGATAGCGACACGCTCAATAACCCGATCCAAATCCGCCGGATCATAACTGACTATGCGCAAAGCATCTAAGCCAAAGGTTTCTTTAACCTTGTCAGCCAACTGGCCAAAGGTTTGAGTAGCTACCCGACCGATACGACCAATTCCGAGCCCTTCTTCCGTCATACTGAGGGGCTCTGTATCTTCAATGTCCAAGAGCTGGCAAAACCAATCGTTGAGACCATCTGGGACAATGTCAATATTGGTATGGCTGACGTATACTGCGATATCATGCTTGATCAAATCGATATAGATTTGATTTTGAGCCCGATCGGCTACCAAATCCTTGATGGGACGGAAAATGGGCGCATGCTTGACGATGATCAAGTCCACCCCATGGACAATGGCTTCTGCCACCGTCTGCTCCCGGATATCCAAGGCTACCATGACCTTATGGATATCTTTTTGTAGCGTACCAACCTGTAGCCCACGGACATCTCCCTCCATGGAAAGTTCTTGAGGACAGTAAGCTTCATAGCGTTTGATGACTTCACTTGCTAGCATTTAGGACCTCCTTGATGTGAGCGATGCGCTCTTCTAACGATGCTCTGGCAGATTGATTCTCAACTGGTACCTGCTCCAAGGCAAAGGCTAATTTCTCCACTTCCTTGGACCACTTTTGGACAAACGCTGGAGCTTGTTCCTGCATCAAATAGGGACCAAAGCGTAGTTCCTTGGCTGACAACTCTTGAGAACCCTGTTCCACCACGAGGATCTCATAGAACTTCTCATTTTCTTCCAAGATGGCTTCATCAACAATGTGGAAATCATGGTCGACTAACCAAGCCCGCAGTTCATCTTCACGATTATTGGGCTGTAGGACCAAGCGAGAGACATTGGCTAATTTCTCAAGACCTGCGGCTAGGATGTCTGCAATCAAGCGTCCTCCCATACCAGCAATGGTGATACAGGAAATGCCGTCTGCTGGTTCAAAGGCAGCCAAACCATTGGCCAGGCGGACCTCAATCTTGTCCTCTAAACCATTATCGGCGACATTTTGGAGGGCAGATTGATAAGGCCCCTCTACCACTTCACCAGCAATAGCAGCCTCAATCTTGCCTTCTTGTAAGAGGGCGATTGGCAGATAAGCATGGTCACTCCCCACGTCCAACAGACGCGCTCCAGCTGGGACGAAGCTAGCCACCAAGTCCAATCGATTTGATAATTTTGTAAATTCCATGTGCTACTTTCTATACTTTTATTCCACCCTTTAGTATACCATGTTTGCACCATTAAAAAAAGGCGCAACGGCGCCTTGTCATTATGCATCAATTTCCTTATATTCTACTTCCAAGCCTCGTTGCACTGCTGGGCGATTGGCAATTTTCTCTGTCCAAGCTTGCAGATGCTTATATTCCTTCACATCTAAGAAAATTCCTGCACGGTCCCAGACCTTGTCTTGGGCTAGACGGCCATACCAAGACCAGATGGCGATATCTGCAATGGTATAGTCATCTCCTGCGATATAAGGTTTAGTGGCCAGTTCCTTGTCCAGTAGGTCCAATTGACGTTTGGCTTCCATGGCAAAGCGGTTGATGGCATACTCGATTTTCTCCGGCGCATAGTGGAAGAAATGACCAAAGCCTCCCCCTAGAAAAGGTGCTGCACCCGTCTGCCAGAAGAGCCAGTTGAGCACTTCTGTCCGTTTAGCCCGATCAGTCGGGATTAATTTGCCAAATTTCTCGGCTAGATACAGGAGGATATTAGCTGATTCAAAGACACGAATGTCTTGATCGCCTGATTGATCTAACATGGCCGGAATTTTCGAGTTAGGATTGATGGCTACAAAGTCACTACCAAACTGATCTCCCTCACCAATCTTGATCCGATAAGCGTCATAGCCTGCATCCACTCCCAGCTCTTTCAATTCCTCCAGCATAATGGTAGCCTTGATCCCATTGGGTGTTGGAAGGTTATAGAGTTGGAAAGGTTGGTCGCCTTTTGGAAGGGTTTGTTCAAAGCGGGCACCTGCTGTTGGTTGGTTCAAGCCACCCCAAGCTCCTCCCATTTGGTTCGGTACTTCCCATACTTCTGGTAATTGATAGTCTGACATCTTTCTTCTCCTTTATTTCGCTACTCTTAGCATATCAAATATCGGGCTCCCTTTCAAAGATCTGCTACGCGAAGGCTACTTGACTTTTTTTGTCAAAATGATAGTATAGAAAAAATACAAATTTAAGGAGAAAAAACATGTCCACGATCGATTTTCATAGTTTGGCAAAGACAGAATTGCACTGCCACTTAGATGGTTCCTTGTCTCTTCCGATCATTCGCCAACTGGCAGCCATGGCCCATATTGACCTACCTGCTAGTGATGAAGAGCTCAAGCACCATGTCACTGCCCCTGCCCACTGTGAGAATCTTTTGGACTATTTAGAGGCCTTTGACTACATTCGGCCCCTTCTTCAAACCAAGGAAGCCTTGACGCTTGCTGCTTACGATGTGGCCAAGCAAGCTGCTCTTGAAAATGTCGTCTACATCGAGGTCCGCTTTGCCCCAGAATTGTCCATGGACCAAGGGCTCACCGTCCCAGAAACTATCGATGCTGTCTGTGAAGGACTGCGTCAAGCCCAGGAGGAATTTGGCATTGTTGCAAAAGCCTTAGTCTGTGGCATGCGCCAGTCCGATTAAGAAGTCACCTCTCGCATTCTAGCAGAAGCGAACCAAGTTAGTGATCAGGATTTTGTTGGTTTTGACTTTGCCGGGGATGAGCACAACTACTCTCCAGAAGATATTCGAACTCTAATTGAGCAAGTCAAGAGTTACCATCGGCCCATGACGCTTCATGCAGGTGAGTGTCATTGCCCACACTTTGTTGCCCAATCGATTGCATTTGGCATCAAACGCAATGGCCACGTGACAGCTCTATCTCATGAACCAGCCTTACTCCAATCCTTTATTGAAAATGGGGTTACTGGTGAACTCTGCTTGACCAGCAACTTACAGACAAAAGCAGCGCCGACTTTAGAGGATTTCCCTTATTTGAAAATGAAGGAAGCAGGTGCTCGAATCAGTATCAATACCGATAACCGGACTGTATCTGATACCGACCTCACCAAGGAATACGCCCTCTACCATCAGCATTTCCAAACCAAGGAAACTGACTTTTACCAGCACAATGTCCATGCCATCCAGGCTTCCTTTGCTAGTGAGGAGGAAAAACAAGAACTCCTTAGCAAACTAAAAAAAGCCTACGCGGACTATCTATAAACGGATTAGCTTACATTTGATTAAGCAATCGTTTTAGATTGAAGACAGTAACTTATTAGAAACTTTCCTTAGGTGAGTACGGACGTCTGCGAACTTCTCCGAAGTTCCAAGACTTAGTTTTGAACCTAAAGTTTCAAAACTCCCGGGTACTTGAAACAATAGTGTTTCAAGTACCATTCTCACAGCGGAAAGTTCCAATACATCCTAATATTGCTCTAAAATCCTCATATTTCTTCTATCTTCGCGAAATTATGCAGGTTATTTCATTCAAAAGAAGTTTGTCTACATTCAAAAACTAGCACTTCCTGGGTGCTAGTTTTTTTAATCCTTCCACAAATCCATGGCTTTCAAGAAATCGTCTGAAACTGTCACATTGCGTGGGTTGGCTTGCTCGCGTTCTTGTAGTTTAGCTTCTACTTGGACCAGGCTGTTGATGCCTTCACTGCGCCAGTTTCGCAAAATAGCTTGGATATATTTCCAGTGAGGTTTGCCGTTAAAGACGGCTTCTCTTAGCGCTGCCTTGATCACATCTGGATCTGTCTGATCTTCGCGGACAGTCTTGGTCAGGTCTTCAATCTCAAAAGGTGTCAAGAGTCGCCCAAGTTCTTGTTGGAAGGTTTCCACCAAGTCCTTAATGACATTTCCCTTAGCTGACGCACTTTGTGCCTTCCCTTGTGATTGGGCTTCTAAAATCTCATCCAAGCGCTCCAGAGCAATGGTCGCATCAAAGATGGCTTCAATCTCGCCATTGAGCTCAATCGTCCGGTATTGAAGGAGTCCCTTGGTGGTCAAATTGGACATAATCCGATTGACCTCTGTCACCGTTTTTCCTAGATGATTAGCAATCTGATTAGGAGTCAAGGCCTCTTGACCAGTCGTATTTTGAAGGAAGAAAAACTGCCAAACCAAGTAGTCATCTGCTTGGTCAAACAACTCATGATAATGAAAAAGCAAGGCACTTGGAAGAACCAAGTTGCCATACTTAAATGCTTGTGAATATGTCATAATTCCCCTTTATAGGTAACCATAAAATGAAATATCTTTTTCCAATTCTTCCAAGCGGTAAGGTGTTTCTTGATAAACCGCATAGTTGATCCAATTACTAAAGAAGGTCGTCGCAGCTAGATTCCAACGAATGCGAGGCTCTGTATTAGCGTCATCCCCATCAAAATAATTCTTGGGAACGTCCGGATCCAAGCCCGCCTTGACATCTCGGTGGTATTCTTTTGCCAGCGTATCGCGATCATACTCCAGATGGCCAAAGCTATACACCTCACGCATGTCTGGACTGGCAATGATAGAAAGCCCAACTTCATTTCCTTGAGCGATCACTTGAAGATTGCTCTTTTCAAGGACTTCCTTCAAAGGAATATCTGTATAGCGAGAATGAGGGGCAAGGAAGCGATCGTCAAAGCCTCTCATGAGCAGACTTTCGGGACGCACCACTGCTTGGTCATAGATACCCGATAGCTTGTCACAGAGTTCTACTTTTTGAATCCCGTAACGGTGGTACAGTCCAGCCTGGGCTCCCCAACAAAGGTGCAAAGTAGAAAAGACATGCCGCTTGGACCATTCAAAGACCTGAGTCAATTCTTCCCAGTAGTCCACTTCTTCAAAGTCCATCTTTTCGACAGGTGCTCCTGTCACAATCAAGCCGTCATAGTAATTATCCTTGATATCCTCAAAAGTCTTATAGAAGCTCTCCAAATGCTCAGCCGCTGTATTCTTGGATTCATGGCTCGCCATGTAGAGGAAATCTACATTGATCTGCAAGGGAGTATTGGCAAGGAGCCGTAAGAGCTGGGTTTCTGTCGCAACCTTGGTCGGCATCAGATTAAGAATGAGAACATTCATTGGCCGAATATCCTGGTGAGTTGCTCGAACATCATCCATGACAAAAATATTTTCTGAACGAAGAATATCTACTGCAGGTAATTTTTTATCTAGTGTAATTGGCATAAAAAGCTCCCATCGTGCAAGTTCTTAACTAACATTATATGATAGGAGCTTATAGTTTTCAATTATGGTTTTTCTGTAGCCAGTTATAGCATTAGACTATATTAGTAATGCATCAAGACTTTGTAGTCGTAATCGCCGATCGCTTCGCGACCTTTCAATTCATCCAACTCGATCAAGAAGGCACAACCTGCAACGACCCCACCGAGTTTTTCGATCATTTCGATGGTTGCTTTCACCGTACCACCAGTCGCTAAGAGGTCATCAACGATGAGGACACGTTGACCTGGTTTGATGGCATCTGCGTGCATGCAGAGGGTATCCACACCGTATTCTTTTTCGTAGTCAGCAGAAATAACTTCACGTGGCAATTTACCAGGCTTACGAACAGGCGCAAATCCAATTCCCAACTCAAAAGCTACCGGACATCCAACGATGAACCCACGCGCTTCAGGACCAACGATCATATCGATCTTCTTATCCGTTGCGTATTGAACGATTTCACGAATCGCATAACTATAAGCATTGCCATCTGCCATCAAAGGGCTGATATCACGGAAGGTAATTCCTTCTTGTGGATAGTTTTCAATGCTTGCAATGTAATCTTTTAAATTCATGGTTAACTTTCTTTCATAAAAAATTTTTACATTCCATTATACCATGAATTCTACTAACTTGCATCATTTTTGCCAAATCATTTTCCCAAGTCGCCCATCGAAAGCAAAAATCCCACATCTGAAAAATGATGTGGGATAATAATTATTAGAAGAGCCTTTTACTTCTCTTCTACCAATTCATTGTACTTAATCTTCATATCACCCAGGTTTTTTAAGGAATAACGGGAGCTTCCATTTTTGAACCAGGTACCCAGGATATATTGCTCGGCGACCTTCTTGCTTTGGTTTCGAAGCCAAGTACGATCTTTGCCGTAGGTGGCAAGTTGCTCAAGGAGTTGCTGGCCCTCGTAACTTGTCTCATTGATTGTCAGATATAGGTCACTTTGGTAAAAAATCTTTTTAGAGGCGTTATATTCAAATATCAAATTAACTGATGTATTTTCATCTAATTTGTATTTGTACATATAGAACCAATCTGCAGTGTCTCTAAACATAGTAACAGCTAGATGCTCCTTTCCGCCAACGATTTTATTAGAATAGGGAAAAGTCTGAAATCCTTCATCTTCCTTCCAAGGACCTTCACTTCCGATTGTTTGTGTGTAGGGCTTGACAACTATATTTCGCATTATCCCACCATTTTCAGAGTAGTTGATTTCCTCCATTGGGTTTTTCAGGCTCAGATAGATTCCTATCCAATAAAGGCCAAAAAGTAGAATGGGAATAAACCAGATGAATAATCTAAGTTTTTGATTCATCAAATACCTTTTTCATATTGCATTTCTTCTTTTTCTAGACTTACTATAAATTTATAAGATCCGTTATAATAGGTTTTCAGATATTCCATTGATTGTTCTTCTGAAGGTTTTTCATAAATAGTACCATCATTATCAGACGATATTATTTTTCCAGAGGCACTATCTGGTACCAAACTTTCAAAAATAGTTGTTTTAACTTCCTCGAAGCTCACATTTTGTTTAAACTCCTGCTCGCGCAACTTTGGTGAGCTTTGGAGATCACTCATGTAGCTATTCATTGCTTGCGTAAAGGATTGCCCCTGCGAATCCATACGTTTTACAATATTTACAGAATCTAAGTCTGCAAGATAATCATCTGTTCCAATACTTGGTTGCATATCGGTCGCATTACTAGTTGTATCACCTTCCCAGCCCGACAAGTCTTTAGTATTTTCTCTTCCACCATAACCATAAGCTAGCTCAACGAAACTAGGATTTAAATGGGCTGCCATAGTAATAGACTGATGGGTAAAGTCAGCTTTTCGAAACATGTTTTGATATACTTTTTGTATTTCTTCAGATGAAACAACTCCTTCCTCGTCTGAATATCTTCCTTCAATATCCTTAAAGCGACCGTTTAAGACAAAACTAGGACCGTTCTTTAATTCCTCTTTTTTTTCATCATCTGAAAATGCTATTCCTGATACCTCATGCTGTAATCCTAACATGGTATAAAGATGTTTTGATTCCGCTTCACTTAATCCTAGTTCTTTCATAATTTCTCTAAAATTCTTCGTGACATGTAAGACACCATCTTCTGATTCCATTTCAGTGTAAAAATAATCTTTTAAAGTTCCTGCTGTATTAATCCATTTTCCTCCAGTGTATGAAACACTTCCAAGAACCCTAAGTAGTATATAGTCTTTTTCATCTTGAGACTTATCTGGGAATTTTTTATCAATGCCATCTCTGACTTTTATGATTTCCCTTGCCGTCTGCTCGTTAAATCCATACTGCACCATCAGGTTCTGAGCAAACATTGCATCTTCTGGGGACAGATCTTGTAAACTTGGGGATTCGCTTACTATTTTCTGAGCCTTTAATTCATCAACCCAAGACATATCTAGCCCATCTGTATAGTAATTACCATTAGCATCAACAACCACTTGACTTAACTGACTTGCTCCTTGAATAGCAAGTTGAAGAACAGTTAAACTATCTGAGAAAAATGATGCTACCTGTGATACAAACATTTCCAACTCATTAATTTTCTTTGTCACACTTTGAATTTCTGACTCAAGATTATTTTTTGACTCAGTCAATTGACGAGAAGTCTCACTATAGGCATCTGAATTAAAAAGATTTTTTAAATAATTAAAGAAGCTCTCATGCTCAGCAATCTGCTCATTAACAACTTTTAACATTTCCTCTTTTCGTGTTTTAAGTGCTTTTAATTCTTCTAAATCAAGATTTCCATATTGAGATACAGGTTCATTTGCTGTTTTATATGAATTCAACTCTATTTGAATATCATCTACTGCTTCCTTAATTTTCGCAATTGCAGGGATAATAATATCGGTAAAAAGCCCTTTACCAGCAGTATATGCGGCTCCCTGTAATTTACCTGAATCCAAAGAACTTACCAAGTATTCGCAGCCACTTGATAATCTTTCTGTAATTTCATTTGCGACTTCTATATTGTTTGACAGTGCTTCAATTAATGCACTAGATTCTGCAGAACTATATTTCACTCCCAAGGCAATTGATTCCTTTCTGATATTAATTTGTCTCTTTGTTCATCCGTATTTCGACGGAACGATTTACTCAATTTTTCTATATCATCAAAATGAATTTGGACATATTCGGACATTTGGTAACGCAATTCTTGATTACTTTCTAAACCCTTAATTCTGTACGAGGATGACATATCCGAAGATGACAGGATAGAATCGACATCAAAAGATAATTGTTCAAACCGTTCAGCTAAATGAACTACTCTTTCTTCATGTCGTTTCTGTAATGATCTAAAATCGTCCTCTTTTTCTTCAAGTTCTATAATTTTTCGTGTCAAAGCAGAGCGTTCTTTTTCGCTCTTATCTTTTATTTTTTTTAATGGTTCCATCTTTGCGATTCCTCTATATCTCTCTTTTCAATTACAGCAGCAATTTGAGGGAACTTGTTAGCTTGAATTAGAACTGCTTGACTAAATTCGCTAATAGCCTGAAGAACTGAATTTGTTACCTCCTTTCCATTTTCCATTCCTGTAATTTCTTGGGTGTAAGAAAATGAAACTTGCTGATTTTGCACATTACTGGTATCAACTGAAACCAGCTCACTAATTGCATCTGCAGCTGAAATAGCATTTGATTGTATTAAGGTCATTTAATTCCTCCAAATAATTTTTTTAAGAGACTACTCTTAGTTTTCCACTTAATTAGAAGTATTATAACATCCTTTTATAATTAAAAAAAGCTTAGTTAGTAGTATCTAAGCCTCATTGTAACTGATCTCCTATTATATTTATATACACTAAAAAAATCCCACATCTGAAGAAGATGCGGGATAATAATTATTAGAAGAGCCTTTTACTATTCTTCTATCAATTTGTTGTACTCGATTTTCATATTCCCCAAGTTTTTCAGGGAATAACGGGAGCTTCCGTTTTTAAACCAAGTACCCAGGATATATTGCTCGGCGACCTTCTTGCTTTGGTTTTTCAACCAAGTACGGTCTTTGCCATAGGTGGCAAGTTGCTCAAGGAGTTGCTGGCCCTCGTAGGTAGTATCTTCTTTAGAAAGGTAGACCTCTTTCTGGAAAAACAACTTTTTGGATGAGTTGTATTTAAATATAAAACCAAGTGTCACACCTTTTTCCAATTGAAGATCATACATATAGGTCCAGTTGGGCGTTCCCCTAAACATCATCACGGACAATTCTTCGTTAGCATCGACAATTCCTTTAGAATAGGAGTAGGTCTGAAAATCCTCGTTTTCTTTCCAAATACCATCGTTCCCTATCGTTTCTGTATAGGGCTTAAACATCACATAGCGCACCAGCCCACCATTTTCAGAGTAAACGATCTCTTCCATAGGGTTTTTGAGGCTCAGGTAGATTCCTAACCAATAAAGAGCAAAAAGCAGGAAGGGGCTGAGCCAGAGGAATTTTTTTAGGTATCTTTTCATGAGGCCTGACCTGTCAGGTAGTCGTAGATTTCACGAACTGTTCCAAGGGCCATCAACTCCTGCTCTTTCACCGTTTGTCTGAGGTTTTGGTAGATGCTACTTTCTGCGATTTCGCGTTTTTCTGCTTCTTTATTGACCTTCATGATGCCATTTTCAATGGTCACAAAGCCCAGCTCTTGGAAGATCTGAATCATTTTGACCAGGAGGATCTGCTGGATCTTGAGATAGGCTGCTAGGTCTTTGAGTTTATAGCGGACATCAAACTCTGGGTACTGGTAGATGGTTTTATAGAGTTTGGCATACTGGTCCCTGCTACCGTATCCTGTCAGATAGTAGGCTTTGGCGATCTCATTTTTGAAATAGACAGCCTGGAAATCATGCTCTTGGAAAATTTTCCGTAATTCCTCTAAATTCTCAGGGATATTTCCAACCACTACAGCAGATGCCCCAGATAGATCTGGCAATTCTTTAGTAAAATCCAGAACGGGAACACCTGCGGGGAGGCTGACATTTTTAGAGCGGATATTAAAGAGCTGCACGCCGTCCACACGCGCATCAACCAACATGAGCTGAAGGGTTGTTTGACCATTCCATTGGTTGACCGACAACTGCACGGCTAGCTCTAGGTCTTGCGCTTGCGCAAACTCTGCCTCTAAACTTCCCAAGCCAAAGGCAACCACCTCAAAGGTCGCATCTTCTTGAGAGATCTTGAGTTTCAAGTGGGTATTGCCAGCTCCCATCGAGCGTGCCCCTTCTACCTTGAAATTACGGACCAGAAAGACTGGTTTTTTATTGTCCATGCCAAAAGGACTCAAGCGATCAAAGCTTTTCAAGGTCTCAAGCGTTAGCTCTGTTAGATGCAGTTCCTCGTCGATGGCTAAGCTAGACTTGCTGCTGAGATCAATCTCTTGTTCTGCAATGTAATCCGTAAGGGCCTGAGACAAGGCAGGGAGTTGGTCCACATCTAAGGTCATCCCTGCTGCACCGGCATGCCCGCCAAAGGCGACAAAGAGCGACCGGTGGGGATCGAGGGCATCAAAGATATTGACCGACTCAGGACTCCGAGCGCTTCCTTTAGCACGCCCATCTTCGATGCTTAAAACAACTACTGGCTGATGAAGCTCTTCTAATAGACGGCCAGCTACAATACCAAGGACCCCTGGATTCCAGCCTTCCTTGGCCAAGACTTGGGCGGACAAGCTCGGATCGACCATAGTTTTAGCTTCGTCATAGATAGCTTGGACGATCTCTTTTCGTTCTTCATTCTTTTGATGAATCATGAGGGCAATCTCGTGCGCCTCTTCATCGTCAAAGCCAGTCAGGAGTTCAATGGCCGGATTGGGATCATCGAGGCGGCCAAGGGCATTGAGACGAGGAGCAATCTGAAAACCAACCGTTTCTTCATTGACATCCTCCGGACGAATCCCTGCGATCTCCAAGAGCTCCTGCAAGCCCATGCGCTGGGTATGTTGGAGAACACCCAGACCGTATTTGACCAGGATCCGATTCTCATCTGTCAGGCTCACCATGTCAGCAATGGTCCCAATTGCTACCAGGTCTAAGAGATCGACTGGTACTTC
>JAWGXY010000029.1:0-17930 GCA_032572035.1 Streptococcus parasanguinis | reverse complement strand
ATAAACGAATTAAGGTCAAACTAAAAGGACTCAGTCCTGTGCAATACAGAACTAAATCCTTTGTGTAAATTCATTGTCTAACTTTTTGGGGTCAGTACACTTTTGTCCCAGCCTCTTTTTTGTGATAGACATAGCAATTCTAGAAAAACTCTCATTCTTCGGATTTGGATAGAAAATTCAGAAAATTTACTATTTTTCCTTGAAATATTTTCTAAAAATGGTATGATAGTAGCATGCTAATTTGATATACAAAGTACTGGAAAGGAGAGACATGGAGAAAATTACCTTAGAAACTGCAAAAACCGGTTCAGAGCTCGTTCTTGAAACCCTGCGTGATTTGGGCATTGACACGATTTTTGGTTATCCTGGTGGAGCGGTTTTGCCTTTATACGATGCCATCTATAGCTTTGAGGGTATCCAGCATATCTTGGGTCGTCATGAACAAGGATGCTTGCATGAGGCTGAAGGCTACGCTAAATCAACTGGAAAGCTGGGTGTCGCAGTCGTCACTAGTGGACCGGGGGCTACAAATGCCATTACAGGGATTGCAGATGCCATGAGCGATAGCGTTCCCTTATTAGTCTTCACTGGTCAAGTCAATCGTGCTGGGATCGGGAAAGACGCCTTTCAAGAAGCGGATATCGTGGGAATTACCATGCCCATCACCAAGTACAACTATCAAGTACGTGAGACGGCAGATATTCCACGAATTATCACAGAAGCTGTCCATATTGCGACGACTGGCCGCCCTGGCCCTGTGGTAATTGACCTTCCAAAGGATGTCTCTGCTTTAGAGACAGATTTTATCTATGAACCAAGTGTGAAGCTTCCAAGCTACCAGCCTACCATTGAACCTAATGAATTGCAGATCAAAAAGATTTTGAAGCAATTGAGTAAGGCTAAAAAACCAGTTCTTCTTGCTGGTGGTGGGGTGAGTTACGCTGGAGCTGCAAAAGAGTTGATTGCTCTAGCAGAGCGCTATCAGATTCCAGTAGTGACCAGTCTATTAGGTCAAGGAACGATTGCGACCAGTCATCCTCTTTTCCTAGGGATGGGAGGGATGCACGGATCCTTCGCGGCCAATATCGCCATGACAGAGACGGATTTCATGATCAGTGTTGGTTGTCGATTTGATGACCGTTTGACAGGGAATCCAAAGACTTTCGCTAAAAATGCTAAGGTTGCCCATATCGACATTGATCCTGCAGAGATTGGTAAGATCATTGCTGTCGACATTCCTGTTGTTGGCGATGCAAAGAAAGCCTTGCAACAATTGCTAGCAGAGCCAACGGTTCATAACAACACAGAAAAATGGATCGAAAAGGTGACCCAAGATAAGAACCGGGTTCGTTCATACGACAAGAAAGAACGGGTTGTGCAGCCACAAGCTGTGATCGAACGCATTGGAGAGTTAACCAAGGGGGACGCTATTGTCGTCACAGACGTTGGACAACACCAAATGTGGGCAGCTCAATACTATCCTTACCAAAATGAGCGCCAATTGGTAACATCTGGTGGTCTAGGAACGATGGGATTCGGTGTTCCTGCAGCTATCGGAGCGAAAATTGCCAATCCAGATAAAGAAGTTGTTCTCTTTGTCGGAGATGGTGGGTTCCAAATGACCAACCAAGAATTAGCGATCTTAAATATTTATAAGGTTCCGATCAAGGTTGTTATGCTCAACAATCACTCGCTTGGGATGGTCCGCCAATGGCAAGAAGCCTTCTATGATGGTCGGACGTCAGAGTCAGTCTTTGATAGCCTTCCGGATTTCCAATTGATGGCGCAAGCTTATGGGATCAAGAATTATAAATTTGATAATCCTGAAACTCTTGAGAAGGATTTGGAAGTCATCACAGAAGATGTACCAATGTTCATCGAAGTAGACATTTCTCGGAAAGAGCATGTCTTGCCGATGGTACCAGCTGGTAAGAGTAATCATGAGATGTTGGGGGTGAAGTTTAATGCGTAGAATGTTAACAGCCAAACTTCAAAACCGCTCAGGTGTTCTGAACCGCTTTACTGGAGTCTTGTCGAGACGTCAAGTCAATATCGAAAGCATCTCTGTTGGCGCAACAGAAAACCCTAATGTATCGCGGATTACCATTATCATTGATGTTGCTTCGCATGATGAAGTAGAGCAAATCATCAAACAGCTCAACCGCCAAGTGGATGTGATCCGTGTCCGGGATATCACTGATAAACCACACTTGGAGCGCGAAGTGATCCTGGTGAAAGTTTCTGCACCAGCTGAGAAGCGGGCAGAAATCTTGGCCATTATTCAACCTTTCCGTGCGACCGTGGTCGATGTGGCCCCAAGCTCTATCACCGTTCAAATGACGGGAAATGCAGAAAAGAGCGAAGCCCTCATTCGTGTTATTCGACCTTATGGGATTAAAAACATCGCCCGCACCGGTGCAACCGGATTTACTCGAGATTAATTCTCGCCTTAACATTGTTAACCCCGCCTTAAAAAGGCAAATAATATAATAGAAAAGAGATTTTACTTATGGCAGTTCAAATGGAATACGAAAAAGACGTTAAAGTACCAGCACTTGATGGAAAAAAAATCGCCGTTATCGGTTATGGTTCACAAGGTCATGCACACGCACAAAACTTGCGTGATTCAGGTCATGATGTCATCATCGGTGTGCGTCCTGGTAAATCATTCGATAAAGCAAAAGAAGATGGATTTGAAGCTTACCCAGTTGCAGAAGCAACTAAATTGGCTGATATCATCATGATCTTGGCACCAGACGAAATCCAAAAAGATATCTACAAAGATGAAATCGCTCCAAACTTGAGCGCTGGTAAAGCTCTTGGTTTTGCCCATGGTTTCAATATCCACTTTGGTTACATCAAAGCTCCTGAAGACGTAGATGTCTTCATGGTTGCACCAAAAGGACCAGGTCACTTGGTACGTCGTACTTACACTGAAGGATTTGGTGTACCAGCACTTTACGCTGTCTACCAAGATGCTACTGGTAATGCGAAAGACATTGCAATGGACTGGGCAAAAGGTGTTGGTTCAGCACGTGTTGGTCTTCTTTCAACAACCTTCAAAGAAGAAACAGAAGAAGATTTGTTTGGTGAACAAGCCGTTCTTATGGGTGGTTTGACAAGCTTGATCGAAGCTGGATTTGAAGTTTTGACAGAAGCTGGTTATGCACCTGAATTGGCTTACTTCGAAGTCCTTCACGAAATGAAATTGATCGTTGACTTGATCTACGAAGGTGGCTTCAAGAAAATGCGTCAATCATGTTCAAATACTGCAGAATTTGGTGATTTCGTAACTGGTCCTCGTGTTATCGGTCCAGAAGTAAAAGAAAACATGAAAGCTGCCCTTGCTGATATCCAATCAGGTAAATTTGCACGTGAATTCGTTGAAGACCACGATGCTGGTTTCCCACGTTTGAAAGCCTTCCGCAAACAAGCTGAAGAACTTGAAATTGAAAAAGTTGGTGCTGAATTGCGTAAAGCAATGCCATTCGTTGGTCAAAACGACGATGACGCCTTCAAAATCTACAACTAATTGTCTGTAGAAGACTAAGCAAGTTGGGACACCCTAGCTTGCTTTTTTGATCAATACACAGCAACAGAGGTAAGAAATGATAACAGCAAAAGATGTGGCTAAGGCCCATAAAATATTAAGTGGAGTCGTTGTCAATACGCCCCTTGAATACGACCACTATTTATCTGAAAAATATGGGGCAAAGATTTATTTGAAAAAAGAAAACGCCCAACGTGTTCGTTCTTTCAAGATTCGTGGAGCGTATTTTGCAATTTCTCAACTTTCAAAAGAAGAGCGTGAGCGTGGGGTAGTGTGTGCTTCTGCGGGAAACCATGCGCAAGGGGTTGCTTATACTTGTAATGAAATGAAGATTCCAGCAACCATCTTCATGCCGATTACAACACCGCAACAAAAGATCGGCCAAGTCCGATTCTTTGGTGGGGATTATGTAACAATCAAGTTGGTCGGAGATACTTTTGACGCTTCAGCGAAGGCGGCCCAAGAATTTACTCTTGCAGAAAAGCGGACCTTTATTGACCCGTTTGATGATCCACACGTACAGGCTGGCCAAGGAACAGTGGGCTATGAAATTCTTGAGGAAGCTCGAAAAGAATCGATTGCCTTTGATGCTGTCCTTGTCCCTGTCGGTGGAGGAGGCCTCATTTCAGGTGTTTCTACCTATATCAAAGAAACGGATCCTCGGATTGAAGTCATTGGGGTAGAGGCCGAAGGAGCGCGCTCCATGAAGGCTGCTTTTGAAGCAGGTGGTCCCGTCAAATTGCCAGAAATCGATAAGTTTGCAGACGGGATTGCTGTGCAAAAAGTGGGACAATTGACTTATGAAGTGACCCGTCAACATGTGGAAACTTTGGTTGGGGTCGATGAAGGCTTGATTTCAGAGACTTTGATTGATCTTTATTCCAAACAAGGGATCGTAGCTGAACCAGCAGGAGCGGCCAGTGTGGCCTCCCTTGAAATCTTGCGCGAATACATCAAGGGGAAAACCATTTGTTGTATTATCTCAGGTGGGAATAATGACATCAACCGTATGCCTGAGATGGAAGAACGGGCTTTGATCTACGATGGAGTCAAACACTACTTTATCGTCAACTTCCCACAACGTCCAGGGGCTCTTCGAGAATTTGTAAATGATATCTTAGGGCCAAATGATGATATTACACGTTTTGAATACATCAAGCGTGCTAGTAAGGGAACAGGCCCTGTCTTGATTGGGGTTACTTTGGCCAATAAACATGACTATGCAGGCTTGGTTAACCGTATCGAGCGTTTTGATCCGTCTTTCATTAACTTGAACGGCAATGAAACTCTCTATAATATGCTGGTCTGAGTATCATGCAGAAATAATCGACTATTTAAGCAATATATTTTTATGGAATATATTGCTTTTTTATGAAGACTTGTGATATGATATGCGTAAATTAAAAGGAGGAACTTTTTATGCCTGGATTTTTTATCTTTATTTTATTCTTGCTAATGGTTGCAGGATTCATTGTGATTAGCTCACTATATGTGGTCAAGCAACAATCAGTTGCCATCATCGAGCGATTCGGACGTTATCAAAAAATTAGCGACAGTGGTATTCATATGAGAGCGCCTTTTGGCATCGATAAAATTGCAGCACGTGTTCAATTGCGCGTCTTGCAGAGTGAGATCGTGGTTGAAACAAAAACTCAGGATAACGTGTTCGTTACCATGAATGTGGCGACGCAATACCGAGTGAACGAAAGCAACGTAAAGGATGCCTACTACAAACTCATGCGTCCAGAATCACAGATTAAATCATACATTGAAGATGCTCTTCGTTCTTCTGTGCCTAAGTTGACCTTGGATGAATTATTTGAGAAAAAAGATGAAATCGCCCTTGAAGTTCAAAAACAAGTAGCAGAAGAAATGTCAACTTATGGATATATTATTGTTAAAACCTTGATCACCAAAGTTGAGCCAGATGCCGAAGTGAAACAATCCATGAACGAGATCAATGCGGCGCAAAGAAAACGCGTGGCAGCTCAGGAATTGGCAGAAGCAGACAAGATCAAGATCGTTACTGCTGCCGAAGCAGAGGCGGAAAAAGACCGTTTGCACGGGGTTGGTATTGCCGAGCAACGGAAGGCCATTGTCGATGGATTGGCAGACTCTATTAAAGAGTTAAAAGGTGCGAATGTAGATTTAACCGAAGAACAAATCATGTCTATTCTCTTAACCAACCAATACTTGGATACCTTAAATAATTTTGCAGATAAAGAAGGGAATAATACGATTTTCCTACCAGCAAACCCAGATGGCGTCGAAAACATTCGTACACAAATATTATCAGCCTTGAAAGCAAAGTAAACTTTTTTTCATTTTTTAAAAAAGGTTCGTATTTTCAGCGATTTTAGTTGACAAAATGTGCAAAAAAATTTATATTAGTATTGGAAATAATAATATAGGAGAAAGATCATGGCTAAATCGAACTTTGAAAAAGTAGAATCAGTTGTTGGATGGGTACGTGATAAGAAAATCACAGGGTATCGTATCAGTAAGGAAACAAATGCCCGTGAAATGTCTATCATTGCCTTGGCTCAAGGACGTGCAAAAGTGAAGAACATCTCGTTCGAAACGGCACTTGGATTGATTGATTTTTATGATAAAAATCATCAAAAATTCGAAGATTAATTTGTTGTTCCAATTGAAAACCAGAGAGTTTGCTCTCTGGTTTTTTTCGATGCCTCAAAAGCAGAAGCGATACAAAAAACAGCTTGCTTCCATACTGGTAAGCAAACTGTTTCAAGAGATTAATGTAAGAAGCGTTGAAGGAATTCCTTGGTCCGTTCTTCTTTTGGATTGCTAAAGATTTCTTTTGGATCTCCTTGCTCAGCGATGACACCCTTGTCCATGAAGATGACCCGGCTAGAGACATCGCGGGCAAATTCCATTTCGTGGGTGACGACAATCATGGTGAGTCCTTCTTTTGCCAGATCCTGCATGATTTTCAAGACTTCCCCAACCATTTCTGGGTCTAGGGCAGAAGTTGGTTCATCGAAGAGAATGGCATCAGGATCCATAGAAAGGGCGCGTGCGATGGCGACCCGCTGCTTTTGACCACCTGAAAGTTGTTTCGGACGGGCAGCCCAATATTGAGAACCCATACCGACTTTTTCAAGGTTTTCTTTGGCAACTTTCTCTGCAGTTTTACGATCGCGCTTGAGGACGGTTGTTTGTGCAACGATCGTATTTTCCAAGACGTTTAAATTTTCGAAGAGATTAAAGCTTTGGAAAACCATTCCTAATTTCTCGCGGTAGTGGGTAAGATCATACTCAGGATCAAGAACATTTTGCCCACGATAGAGAATCTCTCCAGCTGTGGGAGTCTCTAGAAGATTGATGGAGCGAAGGAAGGTTGATTTTCCGCTACCAGAGCTCCCGATGATGGAGATCACCTCTCCTTTTTCAACGGTGAGCGAAATATCTTTCAAGACTTCATTTTGACCGTAAGATTTTTTTAAATGTTGGATTTCAAGAATTTTTTCTGCCATTATTTCACCTCTTTGACTTGCATTTGATTTGCACCTGTAGTATAAGTATCAGAATCTAAGCGACGTTCGATGTAGCGAAGGATTCGTGTGATAGTAAAGGTGAGAACGAAGTAAATCACAGCGATGATCGTAAAGGTTGGGAAGTATTGGTAGTTTTGAGTTGCGACCGTATTTCCTGTAAAGTACAGTTCAACTACAGAGATAACATTCAAAACAGATGTATCCTTGATGTTAATAACAAATTCATTCCCTGTTGCTGGCAAGATATTGCGAACAACCTGTGGAAGGACGACCTTGCGCATGGTTTGTCCATGGGTCATTCCTAGAGCAGTCGCTGCTTCAAACTGACCTGGATCCACTGCTAAGATCCCACCACGAACAATCTCACTCATATAAGCTCCGGTATTGATGGATACGATAAAGATGGCGGCCCAGGTACGATCCAAGGAAATGTTAAAGGCTTGGGCGGAACCGTAGAAAATGACCATGGATTGAACGATCATCGGAGTTCCACGGAAGATTTCAATGTAGACATTGAGGAACCAACCAAAGGCAGTTTGGCATCCAGCAAGGAATTTATTTTTAGCCTTCGGAGCTGTCCGGAAGACACCGATTAACAAACCGATAATCAACCCAGCGATAGTTCCAGTCATAGAGATTAAGAGGGTCATTCCAGTTCCCCGTAGGAACTGTGGGCCATTATCCTTTAAAATCTTCATCATTTGGCTAAAGAATGTCTGCTTATCATCACTAGCATCACTGGAAGCTGGTTGCTTCTTAATCATATCATCCATGAGTTTGACTTGGTCTTCAGACGAAATCTTAGCTAGTGCGGCATTGACTTGGTCAATTCTAGTGTCACCCTTCTTCATCCCGATAGCGATAGTCGCATCTTCTTCCCCAACTTCAAATCCTTTTTTGAATTGAATCATCTTAAATTTAGAATTAGCGGACTCGGCGGTTAGGGCTTCGGGACGTTCAGAAACATAGGCATCAATCACACCCGATTCTAAAGCTTGACGCATCTGGGCAAAATCACCCATTGCAGTTTCTTGTTTCGCACCCTTGAGTTGGGAAATGAGAGAATAGAGGTAGACCCCTTGTTGAGAGGTGACCTTTGCATCCTTAAAGTCATCTAGACTAGTGGCGTTTGCATAGTTTCCATCTTTACGAACGAGCATAACTGGCTCACTGGTATAGTAGCTCTTGGAGAAGGCGACCTCTTTTTTACGTTCAGCGGTTGGACTCATCCCAGCGATAATCATATCGATTTTACCAGAAGTGAGGGCTGGAATTAAACCGTTCCATGATGTTTTTACGATAAGAGGTTTTTTACCTAACTCCTCAGCAACTTTTTTTGCGATTTGGACATCGTACCCATTGGCATATTGATTGGTACCGTCAATTTTAACAGCTCCATTTGCATCATCTTCTTGGGTCCAGTTGAAAGGAGCGTAGGCCGCTTCCATTCCGATTCGTAAATAGTCATCTGCATGAGCAACCTGTGTGATCCCTAGGCAAATGAAAAGCCCCGTTAAGAGCGCGAATAATGTTTTTTTCATTTTTTCTCCTCTTCCTTATTTTAACTTCTCCTATTGTACAGTAAAATAGGCTGCATTTCAAACATGGTCCTCTTTTTATTTAAAAAATGCTATAATAATACAAAGGAGTGTGATCAAATGAAAAAGTATTTGTATGTTTTTTTCGCCTTTCTGGCCTGCCTTTTTGTCAGTCAGAATGTCCATGCATCTAGTCCATCTTATGATGTGCTTTACTATGGTGGAACCTTGACCTTGGACACTTGGGACGACGCCACCTATGAGGAAGAACTGGTTTATTATTTCAAAGATTCTTATAGAGGGCAGTATGTCAGTCTAGGAACTGCGGGGAATATGCCACAAGGCTTTGCAATTGAGATACCGCCAAAGGTTGAGGTGGAAGGTCGTGAGCTTCAAAGAGAACCCGAGATTACGAATCTAGGTGATGGCTACCGAGTGAAAATTTATAACAGTGGTGTAGCGACAGATACTGTCAAAATTAAAGTTACATGGAAATTAAAAAATCTCCTCTATTCACATAAGGATATCTTGGAGTTGAACTGGAAACCGATCACAGATGGCGATCAGAAGGTGGACGAAGTTCAGTTTCGTGTCATCCCTAAGTTTGCACCAGCTAATGCCCAATCGGAACTGTATATCCATACAGCCTTTATGGGACCGGATGTGACTGTAAAGAAAGAAGATGGAATCTATTCTGCCACTTTCTATAACCTAGGCAAAGGAAAGGCTGTGGAGTTGTATGGTTACTGGTTGAAGTCAGATCTAACTACTTTGTATGATTCTGGTCGAAATACAGGATTAACCAAATTGGATGAATTTCACAAGAACCAAGCTAAAATTGAACAGGAAAAATACTGGACACGCATGTTTTGGAACTGGATCTTGCCAGCCTTCATTATTGCACTCTGGCTTCTTTCTCTCTTGGGTCGCAATCGGTTCAAAAAAATGATTTGGCCTGGTGTGACCTATCCGACTGATACTCGTCTTTATGAAATTCCACAGGACATTGCACCTCTTGTCATGAGCTCAGTTGTTTATTCAGCCGAATTAGACGAGGCCTCCCCGACTAATAAAGAGAAGGCGACTCCGCCGGTGTTTACATTTGAAAAAATGCTTCAAGCTACTTTGCTGGATCTGATGGATCGTGGAGTGATTGTCTACGAGCAACAAGGAAATGAAGTCGTTTTGACCAGGAAGTCTCATGGACATGTGGATGATTTTGAACGCTCCTTTATGAATATGGCTTTTGGGGATCAAGTTTCCTGTCCTGTTAACCGTCTCTTTGAGAATTATAAATTTAGTGATGATGTATACAAACATGCCAAAAAAGCAGATCAAGATGCCATTCGTTCACTAGGAAGTTGGGCTCAGGGTCGTTTTGATACGGCTGTCAACCAAGTGGCCAGAGATGTTCATCGCAAGGTGGAAGATCTCCATTTGCCAAGCTACTATCGCCCTTTAGAGGCAAAAGAAGAAGCGCAAGCTAGACGAAGTCTCTTCTTTGGTTGGGCTGCTTGGTTTATCGCTCTTGGAGCAGAAATCTTTGCCATCTTTGGGATGGGTTGGTTCTCTGTTCCTTGTTTGATAGGGATCCTCATACTTTGGTTTATGCCAGTGCGCTTCAATGGTGTCTTTAAAGCCTGCCTACGAGATGGAGTTGTCAATCTTGCGGGTGCTGAGCAACGCTATTACTGGGATAGTTTTGGTCGGATGTTGAAAGAGATTGCCCACCTCAATGATGCAGAGTTGCAGTCTCTGGTCCTATGGAATCGCTTATTGGTCTATGCGGCCTTGTATGGTGTAGCTGATCAGGTCACAAAGGTCATGAAGCTTCGGAATATTCATTTAGAAAATCAAGCCTTAAACGCCTTCGTTTATACTCCGTTCTATCATGATGTGACCCACTCAAGTCATGCCATGTCTACTTATGGATCGACAGCATCGACGGCTAGTCATTTCACAGTTTCCTCTGGTAGTGGAGGAGGTTTCTCTGGCGGAGGAGGCGGAGGAGGCTTTGGTGCCTTCTAAGTAGCACTAAGAATGGTCTTGGTCGCTCTTTCCCTTCTAGTTTAGAAGGCCTGGTCCAGTCCATAGAATTATGATATAATAGAGCAAATGTAAGTTTAGGAGAAAAAGATGTTTCTGATCGAATTAATCAAGGCGGTTCTTTTTGGGATTGTCGAGGGGATTACAGAATGGTTACCGATCTCAAGTACAGGTCACTTGATTCTGTTACAGGATTTTGTGCAGTTTAAAAATCAAGATCCAGCCTTTATGGAGATGTTCAATGTTGTGATCCAATTGGGAGCGATCCTAGCGGTTGTGGTGATTTATTTCGATAAATTATATCCCTTCAAACCTGGTAAATCTCCACTTGAAGTACGTCGAACCTGGCAATTATGGGCAAAAGTTGCGGTTGCAACCCTCCCACTTGTCTTTGTTTTTAAATTAGATGATTGGTTTGAGGCGCATTTCCACAATTCGATTTCCGTTGCGATTATGTTGATCACCTACGGGATTGCCTTTATCTATCTGGAAAGACGGGAACAAGTTGAGCCAGCAGTAACGGAATTGCATAAGCTACCTTATCGAACAGCTCTTTATATCGGACTCTTCCAAGTTTTATCGCTATTTCCAGGAACAAGCCGTTCAGGTGCTACGATTGTAGGTGGCTTGATCAATGGTGTTAGCCGCCCGGTGGTGACAGAATTTACCTTTTATTTGGGGATCCCAGCGATGTTTGGGGCTAGCCTCTTAAAGGTTGGAAAATTCGCTCTTGGCGGACATTCACTAGCACTGGGGCAACTCTTTATTCTACTGGTAGCGATGGGAGTGGCCTTTGTGGTCAGCATGTACGCCATCCGCTTCTTGACAGATTATGTGAAAAATCATGATTTCACTGTCTTTGGGAAATACCGGATTGTTCTTGGTTCCATCTTGCTATTGTATGGACTCTTCCGTGTTATTTTCTAAGAGAAGGCTTGAACTTGATCAAATTATTTTCTGAGGTTGGAGACTTTTGTCCCGACCTCTTTTCGATGCATCCTTTTTTTGAATTCTATCCAATTTTTTAGTATAATAGTAAGACTAGAAGTATGAGGTTATGCTATGAAGATGAAGCAAATTAGTGATTCAACAATTAAGATCACGATCCAACTAGAAGACTTAGAAGAACGTGGGATGGAAATTGCTGATTTCCTTGTCCCGCAAGAAAAAACAGAAGAATTTTTCTACGCCATTTTGGATGAGCTCGAAATGCCAGAAAGCTTCCTGGATAGCGGGATGCTGAGTTTTCGCGTGACACCAAAACCAGATAAATTGGATGTTTTTGTTACCAAATCAAAAATTGACCAACAATTGGATTTTGAGGATTTGTCAGATCTTCCTGATATGGAAGAGTTGTCGCGCATGACGCCAGATGAATTTATCAAAACCTTGGAAAAAACGATTTCTGATAAGACAAAAGGGGATGCAGAAGCTATTCACCATTTGGAACAAGAAGAGTTACGGGACAATCAAGAACAAGATCTTACACCTGAAGCGCCAGTAAGTCAGTATATTTATTACATTTTGCGTTTTTCAAATATCCAGCAAGCAGTTGCCTTTTCAAAAACGGTAAGCTTTCCAGTGGATACCTCTGAATTATACAAAATGGGATCTGATTATTATTTAACTGTCTTGATCGATACAGAGGATCAACCAAATCAATATCCAACCTGGTTACTTGCCATCATTCGGGAGTATGCGGATGATTCAGAAGTGACACGGGCCGTTCTGCAGGAACATGGTCACTTACTAATGGTGTCTGGTGCGATTGAGAATTTGAAGAAAGTTGCTAGCTTATGATGTCCTTTTCCTTGCAATTTGTTCTGGTGCTGATTGGGACTTTTATGATTGCCTTGGTATTGACGCCCTTGGTTCGCTTGTTCTCCTTTAAGATTGATGCCGTAGATTATCCGAATGCGCGTCGGATCAATACCAAGCCCATGCCAAGCGCGGGTGGACTGGCTATCGTGATTGCTTTTTCAATTGCGACTCTCGTGTTTATTCCTATGCTGACATCCACCACCGCACCAATCAAAAGTTACCTATCCTATACCTTGCCGGTCGTAGGAGCGGGATGGATTATCGCTCTTACAGGCTTGATCGATGATGTAAAAGAGTTGTCAGCCAAGAAAAAGATGATCGGTATCCTGCTGGCAGCGAGTCTGGTCTGGTTTTTGACAGATTTTCGGCTGAATGATTTCAAGATTCCGTTCGGTGGTCCCTTACTTCATTTTGAACCATGGCTATCGTATCTTTTGACAGTGATTTGGATTGTTGCCATTACCAATGCAGTCAATCTGATTGATGGATTAGATGGCTTGGTGAGTGGGGTCTCTATTATTTCCCTAGTGACAATGGGGGTTGTGTCCTATTTCTTTCTACCAGTACCCAATCTCTTTCTGACCATGACGATCTTTGTCTTGGTTGCGTCCATTGCAGGTTTCTTTCCCTTTAACTACCATCCGGCCATTCTCTATTTGGGAGACACCGGTGCCTTGTTTATCGGATTTATGATTTCTGTCTTGTCCTTGCAAGGTTTGAAAAATGCGACAGCTGTTGCGGTAGTCACACCAATGATTATCCTCGGAGTACCGATTACAGATACCTTTTTAGCCATTATCCGTCGGACCCTATCTGGTCAAAAATTTTATAAACCGGATCGCAATCACTTGCACCACCGACTTCTTTCTCTGGGCTTGACACATCGGGGAACTGTATTGGTGATCTATGGGATTTCGATGATTTTCTCCTTGATTTCTCTCTTGCTCAACATCTCGAGTCGTATTGGGGGTGTCCTACTTGTGATCGGGCTCTTGTTTGGAGTAGAGTTGTTAGCAGAATTGATTGGGGTTTTAGGGCCACATCATAGTCCTTTGTTAAATGTTCTGCGCTATATAGGGAATTCTTCCTATCGGGAGGAAGTTCGTCAAAAACGAAAAGAAAAAACTAAATAAGAATAGTTCTAATCAAAAGAAAAGCCATTTAGGCTTTTTTTTGATATACTTGAAAGGTAAAAAAATACTTTGTGATGAAGGAATCGATGCTTTGAGAACCTTCTAGACTTCAAAGTAAAAAGAAAGGGAATGCAATGTCGACATTAGAAATTAAAGACCTTCACGTTGAAATTGAAGGCAAAGAAATTTTAAAAGGTGTAAACCTGACCCTAAAAACTGGTGAGATCGCAGCCATCATGGGACCAAATGGAACAGGGAAATCTACTCTGTCAGCTGCCATTATGGGAAACCCAAATTATGAAGTAACCAAAGGGGAGATTCTCTTTGATGGTGTCAACATCTTGGAATTGGAAGTAGACGAACGTGCACGGATGGGCTTGTTCCTTGCTATGCAGTACCCTTCAGAAATCCCAGGGATTACCAATGCAGAATTTTTACGTGCAGCCATGAATGCTGGTAAAGAAGAGGACGAGAAGATCTCTATTCGTGATTTCATCAAAAAATTGGATGAAAAGATGGAATTGCTCAACATGAAAGAAGAAATGGCAGAACGCTATTTGAACGAAGGGTTCTCAGGTGGTGAGAAAAAACGCAATGAAATCCTTCAATTATTGATGTTGGAACCAACATTTGCCCTTTTGGATGAAATTGACTCTGGTTTGGATATCGATGCTCTTAAGGTCGTATCTAAAGGGGTTAATGCAATGCGGGGTGAAGGTTTTGGAGCGATGATCATCACCCACTACCAACGTTTGTTGAACTATATTACTCCTGACGTCGTTCATGTGATGATGGAAGGTCGTGTTGTGCTTTCAGGTGGACCAGAATTGGCTGCACGCTTGGAACGTGAAGGCTATGCCCAACTCGCAGAAGAACTCGGTTACGACTATAAAGAAGAACTATAACCTGATGACAAGTGATCTAATGTTGTCATAAAATCAAACAGATAGTATCTTTATTAGGAGAAAAAAATGAGTATTGAAAATATTACCCTCTTTTCGGAACTGCATGCTGAGCCAAGCTGGCTGCAAGATTTACGAAAAAAAGCTTTTGACAAGATCGATCAGTTGGAATTACCAGCGATTGAACGCGTCAAATTCCACCGCTGGAATCTTGGGGATGGGACGATCACAGAAAGTGAGGCTTCTGCCAATGTTCCCGATTTTACAGCCCTCGATTCAAACTTAAAATTGGTCCAAGTTGGAACTCAGACTGTTTTTGAACAGGTGCCACAAGCCTTGGCAGACCAAGGAGTCTTTTTTACAGATTTCCATTCTGCCCTAGAAGAAATTTCGAAGGTGGTGGAAGACTACTTCATGTCTTCAGTCAAATACGATGACGACAAGCTAGCAGCTTACCATACAGCATACTTTAATAGTGGGGCTGTCCTCTATATTCCAGATAACGTCGAAATTTCAGAACCAATCGAAGGCATTTTCTACCAGGATAGTGATAGTGATGTACCTTTTAATAAACACATTTTGATTATTGCAGGCAAAAACAGCAAGTTCAGCTATTTGGAACGCTTGGAATCAAAAGGTGATGGCTCAGCAACAGCAACTGCGAATGTGACGGTTGAAGTGATCGCCCGCTCAGGTGCCCAAGTGAAATTTGCGGCGATTGACCGTCTGGGTGAAAATGTCACAGCCTACATCAGTCGACGTGGGAAACTAGGTCAGGATGCCAGCATTGATTGGGCTATCGGTGTTATGAACGAAGGTAACGTGGTTGCAGATTTTGACAGTGACTTGGTTGGAAACGGAAGTCATGCAGATTTGAAAGTCGTTGCCTTATCAAGCGGTCGTCAGGTTCAAGGAATTGACACCCGCGTGACCAACTTTGGTTGCAACTCGATCGGAAATATCTTGCAACACGGGGTTATTCTTGAAAAAGGAACCTTGACCTTCAACGGAATTGGTCATATTATCAAGGGGGCTAAAGGAGCAGATGCTCAGCAAGAAAGCCGTGTCTTGATGTTATCGGATCAAGCGCGTTCAGATGCGAACCCAATCCTTTTGATTGATGAAAATGACGTCACAGCAGGCCATGCTGCATCGATCGGTCAAGTGGACCCAGAAGACATGTATTACCTCATGAGTCGTGGTCTGGATCAACACACAGCGGAACGATTAGTGGTGCGTGGTTTCTTGGGATCTGTTATTGTTGAAATCCCAGTTAAAGAAGTACGTGATGAAATGATTGCCACCATTGAAGAAAAGTTATCTCAACGCTAAGGAGAAACAATGCTAGATAAAAATACGATTGCTCAAGATTTTCCCATTCTCGATCAACTAGTTCACGATGAGCCTTTGGTTTATCTAGATAATGCAGCGACGACGCAAAAACCTAAACGTGTTCTTGAAGCAGTTAATCACTATTATTTGCAAGATAACGCCAATGTTCATCGTGGAGTCCATACTTTGGCTGAACGAGCGACAGCAGCCTATGAGGCAACGCGTGAGAAAGTCAGAAAATTTATCAATGCTTCATCAACCAAGGAAGTGCTCTTTACAAGAGGGACAACGACTGGACTCAACTGGGTAGCCCGCTATGCAGAAGAAGTCCTAAAGGAAGGGGATGAAGTCCTGATTTCCATTATGGAACATCACTCCAACATCATTCCTTGGCAGCAAGCCTGCAAGAAGACAGGAGCAAAACTGGTCTATGTCTATCTAAAAGATGGCTTACTGGATATGCAGGACTTAAAGAGCAAGCTTAGTGAGAAGACAAAATTTGTTTCCATCACCCATGCTTCGAATGTCTTAGGGGTGGTCAATCCGATCAAGGAAATTGCTCGATTAGCTCATGAAGTTGGAGCGTTCATGGTCGTAGATGGGGCTCAATCAACCCCTCATATGGCCATTGATGTACAAGACTTAGATGCGGATTTCTTTGCTTTTTCTGGCCATAAGATGGCTGCACCAACAGGGATTGGTGTCCTCTATGGGAAGGAAGAAATCTTAGAACAAATGTCTCCGATCGAGTTTGGGGGCGAGATGATTGACTTTGTTTACGAGCAATCTGCCTCTTGGAAGGAATTGCCTTGGAAATTTGAAGCTGGAACACCTAATATGGCGGGCGCAATTGGTCTTGGTGCAGCAATCGATTACATAGAAGAGCTGGGTATGGACCAGGTAGAAGCGCATGAGCATGAATTGATTGCCTATGTGTTTCCAAAATTACAGGCGATCGAAGGCTTGACCATCTATGGTTCCCAAGACTTAGCCCAACGTTCTGGCGTCATTTCCTTCAATCTAGGAGATCTCCATCCGCATGACTTAGCAACAGCACTAGATTATGAAGGGATTGCCGTTCGTGCAGGTCACCACTGTGCACAACCGCTTCTTCAATACCTACAAGTCCCAGCGACAACGAGAGCAAGTTTTTATATCTACAACACCAAAGCGGACTGTGATAAATTAATTGAGGCATTGATCAAAGCAAAGGAGTTTTTCAATGGCACTTTCTAAATTAGATTCGCTGTACATGGCGGTCGTAGCCGATCATTCAAAACACCCCCACCACCAAGGACAGATTGAAGATGTTGATCAGATCCAACTCAACAACCCTACGTGTGGAGATGTGATTCAGTTGAGTGTGAAATTTGACGAGAATGACAGGGTCGAAGATATTGCCTTTGTGAATTCAGGTTGTACGATCTCAACAGCTTCAGCTAGTATGATGACAGATGCTGTAATGGGAAAAACAAAAGAGGAAGTCGAAGAATTGGCACAGGTCTTTTCAGAAATGGTCCAAGGGAAGTCAGATCCTCGCCAAGAGGAATTAGGAGACGCAGCCTTCTTATCTGGAGTCTCAAAATTCCCACAACGGATTAAATGTGCAACCCTCTCCTGGAATGCTCTTAAAAAAGCGATCGAACGTAGCAAATAATTAAAAGAAGAAACAGAGAAAGAAAGGAAATTATGGCTGAAGAAAGAGTCGAACCGAAACCAATTGATCTCGGTGAATATAAATTTGGATTTCACGATGACGTTCAACCCATTCTCTCTACCGGGAAGGGATTGAATGAAGCGGTTATTCGTGAATTGTCTGCAGCAAAAAATGAACCAGAATGGATGCTCGAATTCCGTTTGAAATCTTTTGAAACCTTCAAAAAGATGCCCATGCAAACCTGGGGAGCCGATCTATCAGAGATTGACTTTGATGATTTGATCTATTATCAAAAGCCTTCAGATAAACCTGCCCGTTCATGGGACGAAGTTCCAGAGAAAATCAAGGAAACCTTTGAGAGAATCGGGATTCCAGAAGCCGAACGTGCCTATCTAGCGGGGGCTTCTGCCCAGTATGAATCAGAAGTGGTTTA
>JAWGXY010000028.1:0-18349 GCA_032572035.1 Streptococcus parasanguinis | reverse complement strand
TCGATCAAGGATCAAGAGTTTAGAGGCATCTCGTTTTTCAAGAGGGGTTTGGGCAATCAGTTCTTCAGGCAAATCAAAGTCAAAGTCGTTGGTATTCATTTGCGCTCCTTTTATAATAAATTTGTGAGTAGATAGATGGTAGTCCCGACCGCTAAGAGCATCAGGCAGATTCCCATCAAAAAGATCAGGACCTTGAGAATCTTTCTTTGATGAATCAAGAAAGATAAGAGAAAGACAAGGAGTCCGATCAAAAAAATGATGAATAATAGTGATACAATCATACCTTTCATTATATCACGAATCGACTTGAAAATGAAAAAAATGCCAGAAAAAGATAGCGGTTTCACTTGACAAAAATTGGTCTATACCATATAATAAAAGCATAGAGAAATAGGAGGTCTATCCAATGAACATTATTGAAGTAAAGGACCAAATTGAAGGTGGAAAAGTTGCCTTTGATATATTAAAAGAAACCTTAAAGGAAGGTGCTCAAACCTTAGGTCTTGCGACTGGAAGCAGTCCCCTTGAGTTTTATAAACAAATTCGTGAAAGTGATCTGGATCTGTCTAATCTAATCAGTGTGAACTTAGATGAATACGTAGGGTTGACGGGAGATGATCCTCAATCTTATCGGTATTTTATGGAGAAAAACCTCTTTGATGCCAAACCATTCAAAGAAAGTTATCTCCCATCAGGTGTAGAAGAATCTGCCGATCAGGAAGTGATCCGTTATAACAAAATACTCGAAGACCATCCAGTGGACCTACAAATCTTGGGAATCGGACGCAATGGGCATATCGGTTTTAATGAGCCAGGGACATCCTTTGATAGTCAGACCCACTTAGTTCAGTTGGATGACTCTACCATTGAGGCTAATTCTCGTTTCTTTGATAAGATCGAAGATGTACCAACCCAAGCCATTTCGATGGGAATTGCCAATATCTTAGCAGCGAAATCGATTGTCTTGTTTGCCTATGGGGAATCAAAAGCCCAAGCAATCAAAGGTACAGTAGAGGGTGAAAGGACAGAAAAAGTGCCAGCTAGTGCCCTTCAAGGACATCCAAATGTGACCATTATTGCGGATAAGGAAGCCTTGAGCTTGTTAAGTCGATAAAAAACAGGACCTATCGCCGATTTATTCGGGCCAGATAGGTTTTTTTCTGCTTCAAAATATGGTACAATACAAGTAATTATCTGCTGGGATTAGCTCTTTTCATCTACTGGGAGACAAGAGGAAAGGGCATGAGGGCTAGAAGCTTATTTTAGCCTCCAGCTGATTAGTCTGTTATAAAGGAAAAGTTTATGATAAAAAAATATTTGATCCATATTTGCCTCCTTCTGAGTCTCTTATGCCAGCCAATTCTAGCGAGTGCGGATGAATTGGTGGATATGGCGCAAAAGATGTATCCAAATGACAATGTCCAAGCCATTAACCGTCCACATTCTTCGCTTATTATTGACGGAAATACGGGCAATGTTCTTTGGAAAGACAATATCGATGAAGTCAGAGATCCTGCCAGCATGAGTAAGCTCATGACGCTCTATCTCTTGTTTGAAGATATGGCAAATGGCAAGATCAGTAAGGATACAGTGATCAAGGCGACCGCTTCAGACCAAGCGATCGGAAAGATCTATGAGATCTCCAACAATAATATTGTTGCTGGGGTAGACTACACAATTCCTGAGTTGATTACCATGACAGTGGTTCCGTCCTCAAATGTATCGACCCTCATGTTGGCCAATCTCATGTCCAACAATGATCCAGATGCCTTTATCGAGCGCATGAATGCCAAGGCTAAGGAATTAGGGATGACCAATACGGTCTGGAATAACCCGAGTGGGGCGGCCATCTCCACCTTGCAGGGCTACTATCAGGTCAACAATTATCCAAATGATGCGGCCAACCAGACAACTGCGCGTGATTTAGGGATTCTGGTTTATCATTTTATCAATCAATACCCAGATATTTTAAACTATACCAATCAAGCACAAGTCACGGTCAAAAAAGGGACTCCATATGAGGAAACCTTTGATACCTACAATTATTCATTGCCAGGAGCCAAGTATGCCTTGAAAGGTGTGGATGGTTTGAAAACTGGTTCAAGCCCTCGTGGAGCTTTCAACTATATCGCGACCATCAAACGGGGCAATCAGCGCTTAATTGCTGTCATTATGGGCGTAGGAGATTGGGCAGACCAAGATGGGGAATATTACCGTCACCCGTTTGGCAATGCCTTGATCGAAAAAGCCTATAAAGATTTTGGCTATAAAAAATTGCTAGATGCAGGTGTCCAGAAGATTGACGGCAAGACCTATACACTTGAAAAACCCTTCTATGCAACGGTCAAAAGAGGTGCTAAAGAACCGACCCTTGCGGTAAAAGATGGCTATCTGACAGTAGATAATGATCTCTACACCTTGTCTGAAGGTATCCGAGATGATATGAAGGTAGAAGAAGGGGCCAAGCCAGAGCTTGTCAAAGAAACAGCAAGTGGGAAAAAGACAACGGCTAAGCACAGTAAATGGCTTTCGCTGGATCACTTCCTGATCTTAATTCCAATTCTCATTCTTGTCATCATTCTCTCGATTGAAAAACAAAGTCGTGAGAGACGCAAAAAAGAGGCTCAAAAGCGCTATAATAAAGAGTAAAATAAAACCTAACTGATTGTCAGTTGGGTTTTGTCATTGTCTCATTCCGATATTTTTAGAAAGGATTCATATGAAAAAATTCCGAAATTCTTATGCGGCTTATATGTTGCTCTATAGTTTTTATTTTATGTCCACATCTCTCTTTATGACCCTCATTTCCGTCTATTTGATGGGAAAGCACTATAGTGCAACCCAAGTGTCGACCTTGGTATCGGTTGCTTTTTTCTTATCCATGGTAGCCCAACCCTTCTTTGGTTATATCAATGAGCGATTTGGAATCGTAAAAATGACGACCCTCAGTCTGAGTGTGATCATTGGTGGTGTCTTCGGTTTTCTTTGGGCCCCCAATCTCTTTTGGCTGACCGTTTTTTATGGGATTGTTCTAGTCTGTTTGAATGGGACAGCTCCCATGATGGAAGTATTTGCAACGCAAAGTCCATACGCTTTTGGGAAGATTCGCGTTTGGGGAACCATTGGCTACTCGGTCGGTGTCCAAATAGCCGGCTGGGTCTATCATCAGTTTAGCCCCCAAGCTGTTTATTATACGGTTTTGATCACCATTTTACTCAGCATTTTCTGTCTAAGTGCGGTTCGAATGAAGAAAAAAGAGACAGTCGTAGAAAAGGAAAAACACCCTGTCTCTATTCGTCCTCTTCTTCACAATGGACCTTATCTCTTCTTTATTGTGTTGATTGGCTTGGCTTCAGGGGTTGGAAATATTGGTCATACCTATATTCCTGAGCTACTCATGGATAGTGGTCTACCAGTCCATATTGCCTCTACGGTTGTGGCTATCTCCGTCGTAGTGGAAGCCCCCTTGATCTTTTTCTCTGATCGATTCATGGACCACTGGCCTTTACGGGTTTTGATCGCTCTTCCAATTGGAATTATTTTCGCTCAATATGCTGTCTATGCTTTTCCAAGTCCTGTCTTCTTAAAAGTGATAATGACTCTCTTAGCCAAGCATACAACAGGGATGGTTTTGATTATGGTCTCCTTACGGTTTATTGCCCAACAGGTGAATGGCAAAGACTTGGTTCTTGCCATGGCCATTGTCCAAGGAGCTCGTTATTTAGGAACCATTCTTTTACAACCCCTCGCAGCCCTCTGTATTGAAAGAGGTGGTTACCAAGTCATGAGTTTCTTTTTAGCAGGGGTTGTAGGGATCGTCTTTTTGCTGAGCTTTGCCTTAAAAATGCCCCAAGGGAAAGCTCACGGACTTTTTGGTGGCAAAGTAGACTAATGAAATTGTTAAAATTGTATGACTAATCATCGAGGAGTTGGACAGAAACACTGATTTCACAGTGTTTTGCCCAACTTTTTTGCTATTATTAAGAACTAGTGATTAATTTGACAGTCAAAGTATTCGATGGTAGAATGAGGTAAAATAAATATAAAGGAGACCATTTTATGAAAAAAATGATCTTATCGACAGCTGCTCTTTTGACGATTGTTTCCCTTGCTGCTTGTTCAAATAAACAAGACACAAAGAAGGAAACTTCAAATAGTCAATCAACTACTAAAGTGACGAGCAAATCTGCCAACACTTCAAAAAGCAAGGATACTTCAACAGATTCAGAAGAGACTTCATCTTCTAGCCTCTTAACAGACGCTGAAATCAGCAAGGCTAAAACAGTTGGAGACTTTAAAAAGTTGTTTGCAAAATTAATGGATCAATCTGTTTCTATTACTGAAGAAGCAGGTACTTCTGTGACAGGTTCTGCAAAAGAACAATACGATGCAATGATTAGTACCTTAAAGCAAGGATTAGAAAACCAAAAAGATATCTTTAATGAAGGCTTGGAAAGCATCGGTTCAGATAGCACAGTCGTTCCTAAAGAAGACCGTGAAGCTTTGATCGAAATCTTGAAAGATGCTCGTGAAGAGTTGGAAAGTACTCGTAAAGAAATGAAAGATATGCAGAAAGAATTGAGTAAATCTCCTGTTGCTGATGATTCTAGTGATGATTCAGATTCAGATTCTGACGAATAATAGCAAGAAAAGGTTGGAAATTTCCAGCCTTTTTCTTATTTTTTTCGAATGATATAGATGAGGAGGTGGGGCTATGTTTATTGCCATGGATAAGAATCAAAAGCGGTGGAACTGTCTGGAAGAGATCCCAGACGTCAGCAAAGGCCCCTTCTATTGCTTAGCTTGTCACAGTCCAGTGCGTCTAAAAAATGGCACGGTTCTACGGGCTCATTTTGCTCATATAAAATTACAGCATTGTCCCTATCATCACGAAGCTGAGAGTTTTGAACATCTGGAATTGAAAGCTTGTCTTTATGATTGGGCCTCTAAGGAATCTAATACAGAGGTAGAAAGTTATTTAGCAGACTTTCAACAAATTGCCGATCTTTTGGTAGTAGACAAGAACTTAGCTTTGGAAGTGCAGTGCAGCTCCCTATCTTTAGAACGCTTGAAGGAGAGAAGCGATGCTTATCGATCCCACGGTTACCAGGTCTATTGGTTACTTGGTAAAAAGTTGTGGCTCAAGAAAAGACTAACAAAGCTGCAGGCTGGCTTTCTTTATTTTAGTCAGAATCGCGGGTTCCATTTTTGGGAATTGGATCTGACAAAGAAAGAGTTACGTCTGCAATACCTCATTCATGAGGATTTACGAGGGCGATTGCATTATCAAACAGAAATTTTCCCTTTTGGCCAAAGGTCTTTACTGGAAGTCTTACGGACCCCTTATCTTTCGCAACCCATGCAGCAAATGGCAGTCGAGCTCGATCGTACATTTTTAACGTATATACAGCAGCAACTCTTTTATCGTCATCCAAAGTGGCTGAAGCTTCAGGAAGAACTCTATTTGCAGGGACAACATCTGATGGAACTGGGGCTAGATTTCTTTTATCCTCTTTGTCGTCCGATCCTTTCACAGAACTTGCTACAAATTAAAGAGAATGTAGAAGGTTACTACCAGCAGTTTATGACCTATTATCAGTCGCAAGGGATCCAACCCGTTCAGATCCTTTATCCCCCACGTTTTTATGCTCAACAGAAAAGCTAACTTTCTAAGATAGAAATCCTCCCGAAATGTTCATTTTTATGCTAAAATAGTACCATTGGAGGATTAATCGAATGGTAAAACAACGAAATGAAATTGATGAAAAATACCAATGGGATTTGTCGACAATTTTTGCGACAGATCAAGCTTGGGAAGAAGAAGCAGCTAGCTTAGCTGCAGATATTAAAGCAGCAAGCCACTATGCTGGTCATTTGTTGGATTCAGCGCAAACACTGTTGGATACAACCAATGCATATTTGGAATTGAGCCGTCGTTTAGAAAAGGTCTACGTCTATGCCCATATGAAAAATGACCAAGACACACGAGTGGCTAAATACCAAGAGTACCAATCAAAAGGGATGTCTCTTTATAGCTTGTTAGGTGAAACCTTTGCCTTCTATGAGCCTGAATTCATGGCCATTACGGATGAGCAATACAAAGCCTTTGTGAGTGAAGTTCCAGCCTTGGAACAATATGGTCATTATTTTGATCGTCTGCTAGAGAAAAAAGAACATGTCTTGTCTCAAAAAGAAGAGGAATTACTTGCAGGTGCTGGTGAGATCTTTGCGGCTGGTGGTGAAACTTTTGAAATTTTGGACAATGCAGATATTGTTTTCCCAACTGTGCATGATGACAAGGGCGAAGAAGTTCAATTAACCCATGGAAACTATATTTCTTTGGTAGAATCAAAAGATCGTGCCGTTCGTAAAGAAGCTTACGAAGGCCTCTACAAGGTTTATGAACAGTACCAACATACCTATGCTAAAACCTTACAAACCAATGTGAAAGTTCACAACTTCAATGCCAAAGTTCGCAAATTCTCATCTGCCCGTGAAGCGGCCCTTTCTGAAAACTTTGTACCAGAAAGTGTTTATGATAGCTTGGTAGCAGCGGTGAACAAACATTTGCCACTCTTGCAACGCTATGTGCAATTGCGTTCAAAAATTCTAGGAATCTCAGACTTGAAGATGTACGATATGTATACGCCATTATCCGATACAGACTACAAGTTTACCTATGAAGAATCATTGGCCAAAGCAGAAGAAGTCTTGGCTGTTTTGGGTGAGGACTACCTTTCTCGTGTGAAACGTGCCTTCAGCGAACGGTGGATTGATGTGCATGTCAACCAAGGAAAACGCTCGGGTGCTTATTCAGGTGGTTCTTATGATACCAATGCCTTCATGTTGTTGAACTGGCAAGATACATTGGACAATCTCTTCACCTTGGTGCATGAAACTGGTCACAGTATGCATTCTAGTTATACCCGTGAAACCCAACCTTATGTCTATGGGGACTATTCCATCTTCCTTGCTGAAATCGCCTCTACAACCAATGAAAATATCTTGACCGAACGTCTGTTAGAAGAAGTAGAAGACGATGCAACTCGCTTTGCGATTTTGAATCACTTCTTGGATGGCTTCCGTGGAACTGTCTTCCGTCAAACGCAGTTTGCTGAATTTGAGCATGCCATCCATAAAGCAGACCAAGAAGGTACCGTTTTGACTAGTGAGTTCTTGAACAACCTTTATGCAGAGCTCAATGAAAAATACTATGGTCTTTCAAAAGAAGACAACCCTGAGATCCAATATGAATGGGCTCGGATTCCTCACTTCTACTATAACTACTATGTCTTCCAATATTCAACAGGTTTTGCAGCAGCTTCAGCCTTAGCTGAAAAGATTGTTCATGGAACACAAGAAGATCGTGATAAATATATCGACTACTTGAAAGCTGGAAATTCTGATTATCCACTCAATGTCATCCGCAAAGCAGGTGTGGATATGGAAAAAGAAGACTACTTGGACGCAGCCTTTGCGGTCTTTGAACGTCGGTTGAATGAATTTGAAGCCCTAGTAGAAAAATTAGGACTCGCATAAGATGGTAGAGTCTTATAGTAAAAATGCCAACCACAATATGCGCCGGCCAGTGGTTAAAGACGAGATCGTTGACTTTATGCGCACGCGTCAAAAACCGGTAGCAGGTGCCTTGGAGGAGTTAGAAGCATTCGCCCGCAAGGAAAATATTCCGATTATTCCGCATGAAACGGTAGCTTACTTTAGACTACTCCTGCAAGCCCTACAACCAAAGAAAATCCTGGAAATTGGGACAGCAATTGGATTTTCAGCGCTCTTAATGGCTGAAAATGCTCCCGATGCACAAATTACCACTATTGATCGGAATGAAGAGATGATTGGCTTTGCCAAGGAAAATCTGGCTAAATACGATCAGAGAAAACAAATCACCTTGCTTGAAGGAGATGCAGTAGATGTCTTGCAGGATTTAACAGAGACCTATGACTTTGTCTTTATGGACTCTGCTAAGTCTAAGTACATCGTCTTTTTGCCACGAATTCTCGAACTCTTAGAGGTTGGGGGAGTCGTGGTATTGGATGATATTTTCCAAGGAGGAGATGTTGCCAAGGACATCATGGAAGTGCGTCGTGGGCAACGAACCATTTACCGGGGGCTTCAGAACCTCTTTAATGCGACTCTCAATCATCCAGATTTGACCGCTAGTTTGGTGCCACTTGGAGATGGTATTTTAATAATTCGGAAAAATGCAGAGACGGTAACTTTGCCAGATCCTAGCTCTTTTTAGGTAAATTTAAGGTATTCTCTCTAATTTGTGGTAAAATAGAAGAAGTTTAAAAAGGAACGGAGAATAATTTTCATGAAGAAAAAACTTGTAGCGGGTGCTGTGACCTTGCTATCAGTCGTAACACTAGCAGCCTGTGCCAATGGCACAAACAAAGATGTCGTGACCATGAAAGGGGACACGATCACAGTTTCTGATTTCTATAATGAAATCAAAACTAACCAAGGTGCTCAACAAGTTCTTTTCCAAATGACCATCAATAAAGTCTTTGAAAAAGAATATGGATCAAAAGTTTCTGATAAAGAAGTCGATAAAGAATTGGCTAAACAAAAGAAACAATTGGGGAACCGATTCGATGCTTACTTGGCGCAACAAGGCTTGACGGAAGAAACAGCGAAGAAACAAATCCGTAGCAATATGTTGTTAGAATATGCAGTCAACCAAGCTGCTAAGAAAGATATCAAAGAGTCTGACTACAAGGCGGCTTTTGAATCTTACACACCAGAAGTAACAGCACAAATTATCAAGTTAGATTCAGAAGACAAAGCAAAAGAAGTGTTGGAAGCAGCTAAAGCGGAAGGTGCAGACTTTGCCCAAATCGCCAAAGACAATTCAACAGATACTACTACAAAAGACAAAGGTGGCGAAGTTAAGTTCGATTCAGGAACAGCAGATATTCCATCTCAAGTCAAAGAAGCTGCCTTTAAGTTGGATGAAAATGGGATTTCAGATGTGATCACAGTTTCAGCAGGTCAAAACTATTCTGCTAGCTACTATATTGTCAAATTGAATAAGAAGACAGAAAAAGGTTCTGACTGGAAGAAATACGAAAAACGTTTGAAAGAGATCATTGTTGACGGTCGTAAGCAAGATACCAACTACATCCGTAGCATTATTGCAAAAGCGATGACCAATGCCAATATCAAGGTCAAAGATGATGCCTTCAAATCAACATTTAACCAATATTTGCAAAATATCGGTGTTCAAACGAGCGATAGTAGCTCATCATCTAAAAAATAGTTGACGGTTCCTTTTGGAACTTGTATAATGAAATAGTTGAGAATAAATCATTGTTACTCGGAATCAGAGAAGTGGCGGGGGTGCGAGCCATGGAAGAGAAATGATTTTGCTACTCGGCTGAGACAATTGCATATAAAATGAAGAATGACAAGTTCATTGAATGAAGGTGGTACCGCGGTTTTTCGCCCTTCGTTTAGTGGCTTGTCTTTTGTTTATGGGCAGTTGTCTGGAGCTTTTTAAAGGAGATCAAAAGATGCGAACCTATCAAGTGAAACAAAAATTTCGATTGGGTGGCGAGCGGTTTGATATCAAAGATGAGTTGGGAAATGTTGAATACCAGGTTGAGGGATCTTTTCTTAAGATTCCCAAGACTTTTACCATCTATGATAAGAATGGACAAGAAGTGAGCCACATTACTAAAAAAACAATCAGCTTTCTTCCCAAGTTTGTGGTTGAGTTGAAGGATGGGGACCGCTTTTTTATCCATAAAAAGCTGACGCTCTTCAGGGATAAGTACGATATCGAAGATTTGGGACTTCGGGTACAAGGAAATATCTGGGACCTAGAATTCAAGTTATTCGATGATCGGGATCAAATCGTCGCTGAGATTAGCAAGGAACTCTTCCATCTAACCTCTACCTACCAAGTATCGGTGTATGAGGAAGAATACGCTGATTTAGTCATCTCACTTTGTGTCGCCATCGATTATGTCGAAATGTTAGAAGCTAGCGCAAATTAATCTTAAAAAAATTAGGAGACAAATATGAAACAATTATCTAGTGCACAAGTCCGTCAAATGTGGCTTGATTTCTGGGCAAGCAAAGGCCACTCTGTAGAACCATCTGTTAGCTTGGTTCCTGTAAATGACCCAACCCTTTTGTGGATCAACTCAGGGGTTGCCACTCTTAAAAAATACTTCGATGGAACTATCAAACCTGAAAATCCACGGATTACCAATGCTCAAAAAGCTATCCGTACCAACGATATCGAAAACGTAGGGAAGACTGCCCGTCACCATACTATGTTTGAAATGTTGGGGAACTTCTCTATCGGAGATTACTTCCGTGATGAAGCCATTACCTGGGCTTATGAACTTTTGACAAGTCCGGAATGGTTTGATTTCCCTAAAGACAAACTTTACATGACCTATTACCCTGACGACAAAGATTCATACAACCGTTGGATCGCTGTTGGTGTAGATCCAAGTCACTTGATCCCAATCGAAGACAATTTCTGGGAAATCGGTGCGGGACCTTCTGGACCAGATACAGAAATCTTCTTTGACCGTGGAGAAGCCTTTGACCCTGAAAACATCGGTCTTCGTCTGCTTGCGGAAGATATCGAAAACGACCGTTACATCGAAATCTGGAACATTGTCTTGTCACAATTTAACGCTGACCCAGCAGTTCCTCGTAGCGAATACAAGGAATTACCACACAAGAACATTGATACGGGCGCAGGTTTGGAACGTTTGGTAGCCGTTATCCAAGGGGCCAAGACTAACTTTGAAACAGACCTCTTCATGCCAATCATTCGTGAAGTGGAAAAGATGTCTGGTAAAACCTATGATCCAGATGGCGACAATATGAGCTTCAAGGTGATTGCTGACCACATCCGTTCGCTTTCATTTGCGATTGGAGATGGGGCTCTTCCAGGTAATGAAGGACGCGGTTACGTTCTTCGTCGTCTCCTCCGTCGTGCTTCTATGCATGGTCAAAAATTGGGGATTGAAGGAACCTTCTTGTATAAATTGGTTCCAACTGTTGGGAAGATCATGGAAAGCTACTACCCAGAAGTACTTGAAAAACAAGACTTCATCGAAAAAATCATCAAGAGTGAAGAAGAATCATTTGCTCGTACCTTGAACTCTGGTCAACACTTTGCCCAAACCATTGTTGAAGACTTGAAAGCCAAAGGTCAAACAGTGATTGCTGGACAAGATGTCTTTAAACTTTATGATACATACGGATTCCCAGTAGAATTGACAGAAGAAATCGCTGAAGAAGCTGGAATGACAGTCGATCGTGACGGTTTTGAAGCAGCTATGAAGGAACAACAAGAACGGGCGCGTGCATCGGCTGTCAAAGGTGGATCTATGGGGATGCAAAATGAAACCCTTCAAAACATTACAGTTGAAAGTAGCTTCAACTACAATGCCAGCCAATTGCCTTCTAAGTTGGTGGCTATCGTAGCGGACAATGCAGAAGTAGAGGCTGTATCAGAAGGGACTGTATCATTGATCTTTGCAGAAACTCCATTCTACGCTGAAATGGGTGGACAAGTTGCGGACCATGGTCAAATTTTGGATGCTGCAGGAAACGTCGTAGCGACAGTGACAGATGTTCAAAAAGCACCAAATGGACAGCCACTCCATACCGTTGAAGTTCTTGCTCCTCTTGCCTTGAACCAAGAATACACCTTGTCTATCGATACCAATCGTCGTCATCGTGTCATGAAGAACCACACTGCGACTCACTTGCTCCATGCGGCTCTTCACAATATCCTTGGTAACCACGCAACCCAAGCGGGATCTCTCAATGAAGTAGAATTCCTTCGCTTTGACTTCACTCACTTCCAAGCCGTAACTCCTGAAGAATTGCGAGCTATTGAACAACAAGTCAATGAAAAGATTTGGGAAGCGATCGCAGTCGAAACGATTGAAACAGATATCGATACTGCTAAAGAAATGGGAGCCATGGCCCTCTTTGGTGAGAAATACGGTAAGGAAGTCCGTGTTGTAACGATCGGTGACTACTCCGTTGAACTCTGTGGTGGTACCCACGTAGGCAATACTTCTGAAATTGGTCTCTTCAAGATTGTCAAAGAAGAAGGGATCGGATCAGGAACTCGTCGTATCTTGGCAGTGACCGGTAAGGAAGCCTTTGAAGCTTATCGTGAACAAGAAGACGCTCTGAAAGCAGTAGCAGCAACCTTGAAAGCTCCTCAACTCAAAGAAGTACCTCATAAGGTTGAAGGACTTCAAGAACAACTCCGTCAATTGCAAAAAGAAAATGCAGAATTGAAGGAAAAAGCAGCAGCAGCGGCAGCAGGCGATGTCTTCAAGAATGTTCAAGAAGCAAACGGACACCGTTATATTGCTAGCCAAGTTTCTGTATCAGATGCAGGTGCCCTTCGTACCTTTGCGGATAACTGGAAACAAAAAGATTACTCTGATGTGCTTGTTCTTGTCGCAGCCATCGGTGACAAGGTCAATGTCCTTGTAGCCAGCAAGACAAAAGATGTTCATGCAGGTAATGTGATCAAAGAATTGGCTCCAATCGTCGATGGACGTGGTGGTGGTAAACCAGACATGGCCATGGCAGGAGGAAGCAACCAAGCGAAAATCCAAGAATTGTTGGATGCTGTAGCAGGTAAATTGTAATAATCGGAGAGGTTGGATGTTTGTCCAACCTCTTTTTTCAAAAAAAGCAGATCCAATTAGAAAAAGATTGCAACAAAAAAACCTTTCCGTCTGGAAAGGTTTCAGATTGAAGATAAAGTCTTCTGAAAAACTTTCCTTAGGTGAGTACGGACGTCAGCGAACTTCTACGAAGTTCCATGACTAATTCTTGAGACTAAGGTCTCAAGAATTCCGAGTGTCTGAGACTACTATGTCTCAGACACTTTTCTCACGGCGGAAAGTTTTTAATCTTTAAAAAATAAAAGTCATTTTTTGAAAATCATCTATCTGTTTTATGTAAAACAATAGGTTGTCTACATTTAAAAACCTTTCCAAACGGAAAGGTTTTTCTTCTTATAGTCCGTAATTGTAATCGTCATCCTGCATGGCTTCTACTTCACCGAGAAGGTAACCATTTCCGACTTGAGAGAAGAAGTCGTGGTTAGATGTACCGGTTGAGATTCCGTTCATAACGATTGGGTTGACGTCATCCGCTGAGTCTGGGAAGAGTGGATCTTGTCCCAAGTTCATGAGGGCTTTATTAGCATTGTAGCGAAGGAAGGTCTTGACTTCCTCTGTCCAGCCCACACCGTCATAGAGGCTCTCTGTATAGCCTTCTTCATTTTCATAGAGGGTATAGAGCAGGTCATACATCCATTCTTTGAGTTTTTCTTGTTCTTCTTCTGGTAATTCGTTAAATCCAAGTTGGAACTTGTAGCCGATATAGGTTCCGTGAACTGATTCGTCCCGAATGATCAACTTGATGATCTCAGCTACGTTGGCCAATTTGTTGTTTCCAAGATAGTAGAGAGGTGTGAAGAAACCAGAGTAGAAGAGGAAGGTCTCAAGGAAAACGCTGGCGACTTTCTTTTCAAGAGGGGTCCCATTGAGATAGATTTCGTTGATGATTTCTGCCTTCCTTTGAAGGAAAGGATTGGTGTTGGTCCATTCGAAAATCTCTTCGATTTCTGACTTGGTATTCAAAGTAGAAAAGATAGAAGAGTATGACTTAGCATGGACAGATTCCATAAATTGGATGTTGTTAAAGACAGCTTCTTCATGGGGAGTACGAATATCCGCACGAAGGGCTTGAACACCTGTTTCAGATTGCATGGTATCTAGAAGAGTTAATCCCCCAAAGACTTTACCAACTAGGTCTTTTTCTTTATTAGATAACTTTCTCCAGTCATCCAAGTCGTTTGACAAAGGGATACGTGTATCCAACCAGAATTGCTCTGTCAGTTTTTCCCAGGTCGATTTATCGATGACATCTTCGATCGCATTCCAGTTAATGGCTTTGTAGTATGTTTCCATTTGCATCACTTTCTTTTTCTATTCATTCAATCGTTACTATTCTACCATAAATTGATAGAATACCGCACAAAAAGTCGGCGAACCGACTTTTGATAGCTATCTAGGATAGCGGATTAGATGACACAGCTTTCACATTGGTTGGCGCCAACTTCTCCACCATCATCTGTAAAGGTACGGACGTAGTAGATAGACTTGATACCCTTGTTAAAGGCGTAGTTCCGAAGGATAGACAAGTCACGAGTGGTTTGTTTGTTTTCAGTTTTCCATTCGTAAAGACCCTTTGGAATATCGCTGCGCATAAAGAGAGTCAGTGAAAGACCTTGGTCTACATGCTCAGTTGCAGCAGCATAGACATCGATGACTTTTCGCATATCCATGTCGTAGGCAGAAGTGTAGTAAGGAATCGTTTCCGTTGACAATCCTGCTGCAGGGTAGTAGATCTTACCGATTTTCTTCTCTTGGCGTTCTTCAATCCGTTGTGTAATTGGGTGGATAGAAGCAGATACGTCATTGATGTAGCTGATAGATCCATTTGGTGCGACAGCTAGGCGGTTTTGGTGGTAAAGACCATCTGCTTGAACTTTAGCACGCAGTTCTGCCCAATCCTCAGCACTTGGGATAAAGATATCTTTAAAGAGTTCTTTGACGCGATCAGATTTTGGTACAAATTCTCCAGTCGTGTACTTATCAAAGTAAGTACCATTGGCATAATCAGATTTTTCGAAGTTGTGGAAGGTAACACCACGTTCGCGCGCAATGTTGTTTGATTCTACGAGAGTCCAGTAGTTCATGAGCATGAAGTAGATGCTCGTAAACTCAATAGACTCCGGTGATCCGTATTCGATCAATTGTTGGGCAAGGTAGCTATGAAGTCCCATGGCTCCAAGACCAAAGGTATGCGCCAGTTTATTTCCGTGGTCAATAGTTGGAACGGCTACGATATGAGAGCTATCTGTAACGAAGGTCAAAGCACGAACCATGGCACGAATCGAACGACCAAAATCAGGTGAAGTCATCATGTTAACTACGTTGGTTGAACCAAGGTTACAGGAGACGTCTGTTCCCATTTGAACAAATTCTTGGGCATCGTTGATCAAGCTTGGTTCTTGAACTTGAAGGATCTCTGAACACAAGTTACTCATGATGATTTTTCCATCAACAGGGTTTGCCCGGTTAGCAGTATCAATGTTGACTACATATGGATAGCCAGATTCTTGTTGCAATTTAGAAATTTCAGTTTCCAAATCACGTGCCTTAATTTTAGTCTTGCGGATATTTGGATTAGCAACCAACTCATCGTATTTTTCAGTGATGTCGATGTAGTTAAATGGTACTCCGTATTCACGTTCCACAGAGTATGGGCTGAAGAGGTACATTTCTTCATTCTTACGCGCCAACTCGTAGAACTTGTCTGGCACGACGACCCCAAGTGAGAGAGTCTTCACCCGAACTTTTTCATCAGCATTTTCTTTCTTAGTTGAAAGGAAGGCGATGATGTCTGGGTGGAAGACGTTGAGGTAAACCACCCCAGCCCCTTGGCGTTGTCCCAATTGGTTAGAGTAAGAGAAGCTATCTTCGAAGAGTTTCATAACTGGAACCACTCCAGAAGCGGCTCCTTCATACCCTTTGATTGGTGCTCCAGCTTCACGAAGGTTGCTGAGAGAAATCCCAACCCCACCACCGATACGAGACAGTTGAAGGGCAGAGTTGATGGAACGTCCGATCGCATTCATATCATCGGTTACTTGGATCAAGAAACATGATACCAATTCCCCACGGCGGGCACGTCCAGCGTTTAAGAAAGAAGGAGTAGCTGGTTGGTAGCGTTGGTGGATAATTTCGTTTGCGATGTCTCGCGCGATAGCTTCATTTCCATCAGCAAAATAGAGAGCATTGAAAAAGACACGGTCTTCCATGCTTTCAAGATAGTATTCTCCATCATTTGTTTTCAAAGCGTATTGGTTATAGAATTTGTAGGCCGCCATGAAGGACTTGAATTGGAAGTTTTGATCTTTGATAAATTGGGCCAATTCCTCTAAAAATTCAGGACGGTATTTCTCGATAAAAGCTCTCTCAATGTAATTGTGCTCGAGAAGGTACTGAATCTTGTCTGTAATCGAGTCAAAGGTTTTAGTATTTGGTACAACATTTTCTTTAAAGAACGCATCCAAAGCTTCTTTATCTTTATGAAGCATGATTTGGCCGTTTACTGGACGGTTGATTTCATTGTTAAGACGAAAATACGTCACATCTTCAAGAGATTTTAATCCCATAATAATCCTTTTCTAGTTCAAAAAAATGAAGAGGAGAAGTCCTCTCTTTCCAAGTAAAAAGTCTAGTGTTAGGTTGCTAACGCTAGACCCTATTTAAGCAAAATACTGTGTTTATTAAGAAAGTTTCTTCAACTTAGCTGGTTGAAAACCAGAAAATACTTCATCCGGTGTTTGAATAACTGGAGCAGCATTGAAGCCAAGGTTCTTAACATGCTCTACAAATTCTGGCTGTTCATCTAAGTTAATTTCGCGGTATTCCACATGATTGCTATCGAGGAATCGCTTGGTCATTTTGCATTGAACACAATTATTTTTTGAATAAATGGTTACCATTTCTTTTTCGTTCTCCTATCGAAATATAAATCTGTAAACAGTATAAACAAAATCCAGCAACTTGTCAACAAAATAAAACTAAATATTGTGCAAAGATATGAAATGGGGTTTTTAAAACACAATATATTGTGGTGAACGGAAATTGAGAAATTCCAAGAAATGGGATAGGAATAGGCTTTAAAGCATCTTTAATTAGTTATAATTTTTTTGTGAATCAATATCCTGTGGTACACTTGCTTCTTTTTATTTGAAAGCGGAGGAAAATGTTACTTATAATATAGTAGAAAATTGAAAAGATTTGTTCTCCATTCTTCAGGTACTTCTTAGAATGTATCTAAATTGGGATTTTTCGCAGTCTTTTTCTGTAAGTCAGTGATAAAAATCTTGAAAAAAATTTCAAAAGATGATATAATACCAAATTGTAAGGGTTATCAAAAGGTAACTCAAAAACTATTTTTTAAAAGGAGAGTCCAATTATGGCTTCTAAAGATTTCCACATCGTGGCAGAAACAGGTATCCACGCACGTCCAGCAACTTTGTTGGTTCAAACTGCTAGCAAATTTGCATCAGACATCACTCTTGAATACAAAGGTAAATCAGTTAACTTGAAATCAATCATGGGTGTTATGAGCCTTGGTGTTGGTCAAGGTGCTGACGTTGTAATTTCTGCTGAAGGTGCTGACGCTGATGATGCAATCGCAGCTATTTCAGAAACAATGACTAAAGAAGGATTGGCTTAAAAATATGACAAAAATGCTAAAAGGAATTGCAGCATCTGACGGTGTTGCCGTTGCTAAGGCATATTTGCTCATTCAACCAGACTTATCATTTGAGACTGTTTCAGTCGAAGATACAAGTGCAGAAGAAGCTCGTTTGGATGCAGCTCTTGAAGCTTCACAAAACGAGCTTTCTCTTATTCGGGAGAATGCAGTAGCAAGCCTTGGTGAAGAAGCAGCGCAAGTTTTTGATGCGCATATGATGGTTCTCGCTGACCCTGAAATGATTGGTCAGATCAAAGAAACGATTCGTACGAAAAAAATCAATGCAGAGGCTGGCTTGAAAGAAGTCACTGACATGTTCATTGCAATCTTTGAAGGAATGGAAGACAATCCTTACATGCAAGAACGTGCAGCAGACATTCGCGACGTTACCAAACGTGTCCTTGCCAACTTGCTTGGTAAGAAATTGCCAAACCCTGCTTCTATCAATGAAGAAGCAATCGTGGTTGCGCATGACTTGACTCCATCTGATACAGCACAGTTGAACAAAAAGTATGTAAAAGCTTTTGTTACGAATATCGGTGGACGTACAAGTCACTCAGCTATCATGGCTCGTACACTTGAAATCGCAGCGGTCCTTGGTACAAACAACATTACAGATCTTGTAAAAGATGGTGATGTGTTGGCTGTATCTGGAATCACTGGTGAAGTAGTCATCAATCCAAGTGAAGAACAAATTGCAGCTTTCAAAGCAGCTGGTGAAGCTTACGCCAAACAAAAAGCTGAATGGGCTCTCCTTAAAGATGCCAAAACAGTGACAGCTGATGGCAAACACTTCGAGTTGGCTGCTAACATCGGTACACCTAAAGATGTTGAAGGTGTGAACGATAACGGTGCAGAAGCTGTTGGTCTCTATCGTACAGAATTCTTGTACATGGATTCTCAAGACTTCCCAACTGAAGATGACCAATATGAAGCTTACAAAGCAGTTCTTGAAGGTATGAACGGTAAACCTGTTGTCGTTCGTACAATG
>JAWGXY010000027.1:0-18406 GCA_032572035.1 Streptococcus parasanguinis | reverse complement strand
TTCCCAAAGACCCCAGCCAAACGGGCAACTTTAACCCCTCCGCCAAGGCTTTGGCAACATAGTTAATCCCCACGGCAGCGGGAATCAAAGTCATGGTGGCAGCACTTAACTTAAATTTCCACATACTGGTACGATGAATCGGTTCTGTTTTCATAATCTTCTCCTTTTGTTTTTAAAGAGCCGTGTCTGTTTAGACTTTCGGACGCAACGCTCTATAGATTTTTATGGTTGAACTGCCTTCATTCTAGCAGAATCACCTTAGTCGACATCGGATCTTCTCCTTTAAAATGCTTGTTCAACAGTTCACAACTAATCATACTCCTATTTTCATGGAAGTCAAGAATTTTCTGAAATTTTTTTGGAAACGTTCGGGAATTGAAAAATAGAGCAAGCGCCCATGAGAATGATCGCTAGACGATTAAAAGAGGCTACTATAAAAAAACAAACACCAGAAATGGTGTTTGTTGTGAACAGAGAAAAATTGTTTTTTTATATAAATCTAATAACTTCTTTAAAGTTCTATTTATTAGTGTTATTCGACCATCTTCTGAAACTTTCCTCTGTGAGAAAAGTGCTAGAAACAATAATGTTTCTAGCACTCGGAATTATTGAGACCTTAGGCTCAATAATTAGTCATGGAACTTCTTCGAAGTTCGCTGACGTCCGCACTCACCTATGGAAAGTTTCTAAGATGACTTTGTCTTTAATATGAACAAACACCATCTCTGGTGTTTGTTTCATTTTATAAAGGAAGCACTAGCTTATTTTTTCTTTTTCTTCAAAATATAAGCTGCAATGCTTGCCAAGACAAAGGCTAAAACTAGGCTAATAATAGAGATGGTCGTACCTGTATTTGGTAAGAATCCTAAGATCTTGCCTGGTTTCTTCGGCTCTGGTTGGCTTGGTTTTTTAGGTTCAGGTTGACCCGGTTTCTTTGGTTCAGATGAACTTGGCGGAGTTGGTTGTTTCGGAGTTTCTTTTGGAACATGCTTGTTTGTAATCACCACATTTCCTTTACCATCCTCAACCTTACTTGCTTCATAGCCTTTTGGAAGATCTACTTCTTCCACACGATAGCTGATCGCTTGGCCAGCTTTCTTTTCAGCTAATTTGCTAAAGGTATGAGTCCACTGATTGTCCGCTGACAATTCAACTGGATCCCCTACTTTTTCATCACCAGCGTAGAGTTGAACCTTGATCGATTTTGGACGAAGACCATCTTGGTCGTTGGCATCTTCCCATTTCTTCGTTACTTTCATCTCTGTAAGAGCTGGTTCATGCGTATTGGTCAAGACAACATTGGCCTTGTCCTTATCATTTACCGTCACCTTGTAACCATCTGGAACAGCGACTTCTTTCACCGTATAAGTAATTGCTTTTCCAGCTGCCTTGGCATCAAGGTTTTCAAATGCACCTTTCCAGTCATTCGCTGCTGAAAGTTCTACCACTTGATCCGTTGCAAGGCCATCTTTGTACAATTGAACTTGAATGCTGGCTGGACGGAGACCATCTTGGTCGTCTCCATCTTCCCACTTCTTGCTCACTTCTACTTTGGTCTTTTCTGGTTCGTGCGTGTTGGTCACGACTACTTGACCTGGGTTGCTTGCTTCGACGGCTTGTGTGTAGCCTTCTGGAACATCGATTTCTTTGACTGTATAGTTGATAACTTGGCCAGCTTTCTTCTCATCTAGGTTTGAGAAGGTATGGGTCCATTTGTTATCTGCTGACAATTCAACAGCCTTACCAACCTTTTGATCACCAGCATACAATTGAACCTTGATTGTTTTTGGACGAAGGCCATCTTGGTTATTGGCATCCTTCCAGTTTTTCGTAACAGTCAGGCTTGTCTTACCTGGTTTGTAAGTATTGGTAATTGTAGTGCCATCAATCTTAGTGGTGTAATTGTCCACTTTGTCTTCTGTCACTGTGTAGACAACTTTTTGTCCATCTTTATAGACTGGTAGATCTGAGAAGGTATGAGTCCATTCATCTCCTTCACCAGTCAGATCAAGAGCTTGAACCTCTGTTCCATTTGCCAAGAGGTGAACTTTGATGGTAGATGGGCGAAGACCATCTTGGTTTTGTGCATCATCCCAGACTTTCTTGACTGTAACCGTCGTGGTCTCAGGAGTGCGCTTGTTAGTGATGGTGGCTTTTCCATCTGTGAAGCTAGCTTCTTCTGTATCGACCGTATAATGAGTCGGAACTTTCACTTCCTTAACAGTGTAAGTATTGAGCTTGCCATCACTGTCTTTATCTGGAAGATTCGTAAAGTGGGCTTTCCAGTCTGTTGCGGCTGAAACCGTGACTGGTTTTCCTTGAGCTTTGCCATTCTTATAGAGTTGGAATTCCACACTTTCTGGGCGAAGCCCTTCTTGGTTGTCTTGGTCATCCCAAACTTTTGAAGCTTCAAGATCAATATACTTGATATCTGCTTCATTAGCGATCTCAACTGGGACTGCTTTTGATCCAACCGCTTTTCCATCCACCGTGACGTGGTAAATTTGTTTGTCCGCATCATAGGTGACAATCACGGCATGTTCTGTTTCATCCAACTTATAGTTTGCAGGTGCTTTGCTTTCTTTGAGCGTATAGGTTCCTTCTGTTAAGGTGTTAAAGGAAAGTTCTCCATTTTTATCAGAAGTTGCCGTCGCAACAACCGCACCATTCGCATCAGTTAAGGTAAATTCAGCGCCTTCAAGGACTTTCTTCGGATCATCCTTGTCTACCTTCTTGACTTGGAAAGCAGCCGAGAAGATTTGTGCAGTTACGGTATTAGACTCACGATTTCCTTCGTGACCTTTCGCCTTGTAACCAAACTGGTTATGAGCTTGAACAAGACCGGAACGACCGCCGTTGTCTTCATTATCTTTGGTGCGTTTTTGCATCAAGGCCTTGACTTCATCGGTCAATTCACTTGGATTCACGACTGGGACACCAAAGCTGGCTTCACCACGCGCAGGAATCGTAGTACCAGCATTTGCAACTAACTTGATTCCTGTTACTTGACTGTAATCAGACACAGCTGTCGTCCAGATATCCTTGTCAGCAGCCTGTGCCATGGTATCTGTCGTAACGCTTGTATCAGTTGTATAGTAGACCGTCCATCCTTCTGGAGCAGTTACTGGTCCACGAAGACTAACCGTATATTCTGTCATTCGACCAGATCCATCTAAAGTGTTGACATCTTTGACTTTTGGCAATATATCATAGATGACTCCATCTTCTACTGCCTTATCCGTATTATTTTTAATGGTGAGTTTGTAGTTAAAGGTTTCACCTGGTTTGAAGGTACGTGTCACAATCGAAGCGTCTGACAGGTCATCATTTTTAGCAATGTATTTCCGTGCATAGATTCCCTCAGCAGCCACAATTGTATAGTTTGATTGGGCATATGGAATCTTATCTGTTGTTGAACCATTCCCATTCAGATCGTAAACGTCTTCCGTTACCCGATCAGGGTTGGCATTTTCAAGATCGTGGATGCCGTTTCCAGCGACATAGACTTTATTTGTGAAGGTACCACCATCATCTTTCCCTTTCAGATCAGCCACGATAAACGGTAGACGCACGCGATTAAGATCTTTAAGAGAAGCTTTAATAAACTCTTTTTGATCCAAATGCATGATGAGAGCTGTCCGTCCAGAATTGTGGTAGTTTTCAATGACATCGTAGCTCTTTAAGAATTTCATACCTTTTTCATTAGAGGCAAGGTTTCTTTCAAAATCTTTATAGTCGACTTTAAGGGTATTTGGATCATACAGATCAATGATTCGCAGGTCTCCATAATCCTTATCAGGATCCAAGACCACTTTGGTTGCCATCAAACCAAAACGAATATTTTGTCCATCAGTATAACGAACATTATTATAATCCGTCGTTTTTGAAATCTCAAAGCTTTCCTTCAAAGGAATCAGCTTAAAGGTCCAATTTGATGTTTGGTCTTTTGCAACATTTGATTGTGTTTGATAAGTGACACGACCCGTATTCTTGAATTCATTCTTGGTCGCATCATTTTCATCGTAACGAGTCTTTTCTGGATCTTTGAAGCTTGTATAGGTATTGAGGCGAATTCCTTGACCAGATTGAAGGACAAAGTCATCCTTCATTTCCATCCGCCAACCGACAACTGTTCCATACTTGGTTAAATCGATCAAGCCATTGCCGTCTTTATCGGTTTCTGGCTGAATTTCTTTTTTACTACCATCGTCCAAAGTAAGGATCAAGCGTTTCACATATTTGCTAACAAACTCGCCATTTCCATAATTCCCTTGCATGAGACGAGCGTAATCAATTTTGGTAAATTTTAACCGAGAGTCCACTGTCTCATCATAGAAAACAAAATTCTTTTGTGGTGAAGGAGTTTTGTTATCAAAAGCGATGATCCACTTATAGTTTGCTGCTTTATATTCAGTTGAATCATAGACATCACCATCTGCTTTTTTGGCAAAACTTCCAGCCCCTTCCAGGTCACGAGAAGTCAAGCGGAAAATGAGAGAATCTTCAGCTGTAATATCTGGTTCTCCCTCTCCACGGTTAGCAGGGATCCCAACAACACTACCTGCATTTGTCAAATCCTTACTGAGAACATCCTTCAGCGTTTGATCCTTTTCTAATACCAAATCCGGGAATTTCAAGTAGAGGTAACTTGAATTCTTGATTTGAGTCATCAGATCTATGTGATACGTTGCTGGATTATCATTTGCTACGGCTGTAAATGTCTTCGAAACCGTTCCATCTCCATTGTCTACCCAACCTTCAGACTTAGCTGTATCTAGAACTGCTGTCCGGGTATTGCCATTTTTATCTGTATAGGTTGGCAACTTATCGGTGATGGTTGCTGACTCCAATTGACGGTATTGACCTTCATACTGTCCTTGCATTCCCTCCAATTGAAATGCAAATGGGACAGATGATGGCGTTTCAATATAATTTTTCCCGTCAGCCCCTTTGACAACACCAGGCATGGCTTCCGCATAGTCCTTGGACATGACTTCATTCAAGTTTTGGTTGATATACTTGGTTAAGCGATAGTCATTGTACTTGGGTTTCCAAATGATATCATTGAGTTTTGCTTCTTGACCATTGATATTCAAGGTACCCGTAATATCCAATGAATAATTGGTCGGTGCATAACCGACTTTAAATTTTCCAATAAATGGTAAAGTCAGGACCTCTGACTTTTGGTAATTGTTAAAGTGAAGTGTGACTTGATAATCATCTCCAACTTTTGTAACCGTTGGTTTGTCATGCTCTGAAGCACTATTGAAGTCAGGGAAACTAACTTCTCGTAAGTACTTTCCAGGAACCTTCAAGGTCACCGTTACTTCATTAATATCCGTTGTCAAATTCTTAGGGGTGATCTGGATATAACCAGACATGGTATCCCCTGTGTAATAGGACATCCCATCTGGATGGTTCTGTTTATCCCCATACATAAGGGTAACATCCAAGGCCCCATTATCCCCGACTGCTAGCTCATTGGCAAAGGCTGTGATCGCCCCTTGACCAAGCTGGCCTAGCATCATGAAAATTGTTAAAATGGCAAAACCTTTTTTCAAAAAGTCTTTCCATAATGAACGAAGCTTTTTCATGTCTTATCTCCTTTACTTTTGTTAGCCTTCCAAAAGGCCCTCCCTTTAATTTTATCACTTATTTTTTAAAATATCCTTTGCTTTTCAAATTAAATCATCACTATTCAATAATATAGACATTATTTGCAATGATGTCTATATTATAAATCACTATCTGGTACTGATTTCCCCTTTCTTCTATCCAAGGGCAAGAAAATAAAACATTTATAAACAAGGAGGAGCAGTCTGCCAATTCTTATTCTTCCTTGATTTTCTTCATACAAAAAAACTCAAACACATCTGCTTGAGTTTTGTACACCCTACTATTGGTTGGTTATTTTATCTAACTCTTCACCATTTGAAGTAATCTTTTGTTTTTCCCTTCTCTCTCGTACCCACAGCATGGCTAGTCCAAAGAGGTGGCTGCCAAACAAGGCAGTCACAAAAATCAGCTTGCCCCTATTTGGATAAGAGAGAGGGAGGCTGCTAAAGCCATAGCGAGCCCACTCGATAAAGATCGGATGCGAAAAGTAAAGAGCTATACTCAGCTGCTTTAAATACTGTAAATCATAGCTTTTCAAAAAGGACGATCGCAGGCAGGCATTGACAAAATAAACGGTCACAAAAGGAAGAAGAAAGAAAAAGTTCTTATCAATTCCTTGGTGTTGAAAAATAATGATCCCTTCTAGACAGAGCAATCCAAAGGAAAGAGCTAGCTTTTGCCAACGGTGAATTCTAAAAGTTTGTGCATGAAAATGGTCATACAGATAATAACCCATATAAATAAAAATGGGCGTGTAAAAGAGACCATTTCGCGCTGTAAAAAATAAATTGCTGTAGAGCTGGTAACCTTTGAGAAGACTTGTGGTGTCCAGATAAGCCGAATAGGTCTCGATCAAGCCCCAGCAGTAAAGAAGAAAGGTGATCAACCCCGTCCAAACCATACCTAGGTGTTTGACCAATTGATTGACCAAAAACAAGCCCAGCAAAAAGGCTGGGATATACCAGAGTTGGTAGCACATCCCCAGATAGATCAGTGCAATGAGAACACCTGCTGGAAAGAGATAAACAGGAAGGAGAAAAAGAGCCAGGCATAAGGGAGGTAAACGAAACTCCAAAACAAATAGGTTTTTACGATTTTGACCAGATAGGCCATCATTTTCTGAGAATTCCCTAGGGATTATTTGAGGAAAAAGCTGGCACAGACGATAAAAAATGGAACCGCTAGCCAGCCGAGCATACTCTTGAGACCAAAATGCAGTGGCTCATAGGAGGTCAAGCGACCACTATGCACCAAAATCACTGCAATCGCAAAGAGGTATTGAAAAAAGCTGATACTAGAGGTGTTATAGAGGGGATTCTTTTGCATGGTCCTACTCCTTGCCCAAAGCAGTTTCTATGGTTATTTTAGCATGAAAGGGAAGGCCAATCAAGGAAACTTGCATCCTTATCTACCTTTTTTCCTCTATTTTTGATATACTCAAAGCATGCATAAACAAACGATTATTGATTTTAAAGAGCTTGGTTTGCGCTACCTTTTCACCAAGTCCATAAAGGAATTAAAAACTAGAAACCTCGACCAGGTAGAGGATCTTCTTAGAGAAGTCGAAGCCTACCAGGAGCAAGGCTTTTATGCGGTTGGCTATGTCAGCTATGAGGCTGCTCCTGCTTTTGAGAAGAAGTTTGCTGTCCATCCAGCACCTCTTATGGGAGAGTATCTCCTCTATTTTACTATCCACGAGGAGGTCGAAACCCTTCCTTTCCCAGAGCACTATGAAGCTGTGGATCTTCCAGCCAATTGGAAGGAAGAGGTAGAGGCACCTGCTTATCAAGAAGCCATCGAGACCATCCATCACCATATCCGCCAGGGAGATACCTACCAGGTCAACTACACTGTCCAGCTTTCTCAAGAGCTAAAAGCAGATCCTTTGGCTATATACAATCGCTTGGTGGTAGAGCAGAAAGCCCATTACAATGCCTTCATCCAGCACGATGATGTCTCCATCCTCTCCATCAGTCCTGAGCTCTTTTTTGAGCAAGACGACCGGCTACTGACCACGCGCCCCATGAAAGGAACGACGCACCGTGGTCTCACCAACCAAGAGGATCTTCAAGAGGCTGCTTGGCTAGAAGCCGACCCGAAAAATCGAGCAGAAAACATGATGATCGTCGACCTCCTCCGCAATGACATGAACCGGATTTCGGAGATTGGAAGTGAGCAGGTGACCCATCTCTGCCAAGTCGAGCAATACTCCACTGTTTGGCAGATGACCTCGACCATTGAAAGTCGCTTACGAGCTGAAATCGACCTGATCCAAACCTTCCGAGCTCTCTTTCCTTGTGGCTCGATTACAGGAGCACCGAAGATCTCCACTATGGAAATCATCCAAAAGACGGAGAAGTCTCCTCGAGGTGTCTACTGTGGAACGATCGGCATCCTTCTTCCAAAAGGGAAACGGATTTTTAATGTAGCCATCCGGACCCTTCAAATGCAGGGGGATCAAGCCATCTATGGCGTGGGAGGAGGCATCACTTGGGACAGTAAATGGGAAAGTGAATACCAGGAAACCAAGCAAAAATCAGCTGTCCTTTACCGGCAAGAGCCTCACTTTGAGCTCCTGACGACCGGCCGCATCCACCAAGGAGAGTTGACTTTCTTAGACAAACATGTAACACGCTTGAGAGAAGCTAGTCGCTACTTTGCCTATCCTTATGATGAACCCAAACTCCTGAAAGAACTTCAAGAAGAGCTTGCTCATTTGGAATCCAACCTTGACTATCGTTGTCGGATCGCCTTGCAAAAAAACGGGACCTTTCACCTAGTAATCACGGAGCTGACAGACTTGCCCGCTAGCTATCTACAGGCCCAACTGACCGAGCAAAAGCTTGATTTAGCGACGCCATTTACTTATTTCAAAACGAGTCAGAGAGACCATCTCAGCCAGTCAGATCACGAGCAAATTTTCCATCTGCCAGATGGAAGCTTGCTAGAGACGACGATTGGCAATCTGGTGCTGGAGATAGAGGGACAACTCTATACCCCACCGGCTCACCTCCCCTTACTCGACGGGATTTACCGCCGCCATCTTCTTGAGACCCAGCAGGTTGAAGAAAAACTCTTAACTCTGAACGATTTAACAGACGCCGATCGTATTTATGCCTGCAATGCTATTCGTGGTCTCTACGAACTTGATTTTCAAAGAAAGGATTCCTGATGAAACTTATTTTTTTACATGGACTAGGGCAAGATGTCCTCTCTTGGCAAGGAGTCCAATTTGCACTTTCACCCTTGCACTCCAAAACTTTTGATATTTTCTCCCATCCAAAAGAAAGCTATCAGGAAGTCAAAGAAAGGTTGATGGAGCGCCTCCAGCAAGAGAGCGAACCCTTTATTCTGGTAGGACTTTCACTAGGTGGTGTGCTTGCTCTTGATCTCTCCAGACAAGACTTCCCGCAACTCAAGGGCTTGGTCCTTGCGGGAACTCAATACAAACTCAACACCAATCCCCTCTATCGGCTCCAGATTCTCCTTTTTCGTCTGCTTCCCAAGCATGTCTTTGAAAAACAAGATGCCAATAAACAACAGATGCTTCAAATCTTGACGGAATTAAAAGGGCTCAATTTAACCGATACCGTTAAAGTTTGCCCTCTTCCTAGCTTGGTGATTTGTGGTAGCAAAGATTGGGCCAATCAGTCTTCTTCTAAGAAATTGGCCAATCTCCTGCCCAAAGGTCGCTATCAAGAAATCGCAGACGGAGGCCATCTACTCAATACAGAGAAACCCTATGAACTCGCGCAAGCCATCAAGGAGTTTGTTGGTGAATTTAAAAATGAAGAGACTAACTAAAAAACAGTTGCTCTTAATGTAGATAAAGTATTATTTCATGTTACATAACTTAAAAAATCAAGAACTTTAAAGAAATGTTTATTTTTTAAAGTTACTCATGAATACCTTGAGGCTTCCCGCCGTGAGAAAAGTGCCTGAAACACAATTGTTTCAGGCACTCGGGAGTTTTGGAACCTTAGGTCCAAAACTAAGTCATGGAACTTCTTCGAAGTTCGCTGACGTCCGTACTCACCTAAGGAAAGCCTCTAAGAAAACTTATTCTTAAAGTCACGGCTAACTTTTAAAAGGTTAGTCGTTTTTTTAGAAATATTTGAGAATTGCTTGATAGTTATTTGAAAAGCAAGCTGTATACTAAGAGTGTAAAGAAAATAACTAGTCATTTGGACGAAGGAGAAAACCATGGAAAAAGTATTAGAAATTTCCCATTTGAGTAAAAAATTTGGTCATCAATACGCCTTAAATGATGTGAATCTCACCATTCGCAAAGGCGACGTCTATGGCCTGATCGGTAAAAATGGCGCAGGGAAAACCACCCTCATCAAGGTCATCACCCAGCTGATTCAAGAAACTGACGGAAGCGTCTCCCTCTTTTCTTCCACGAATCGCTCTCAGTGGACACAAGCCCTGAAACGGGTCGGATCTGTCATCGAGAGTCCTGTGGCTCACAAGCATATGACCGCTTATCAAAACCTAATCTACTATTGCAAGGCACGCCATATCCCCAATCCCGACCAGGTCATCAAAGAAACCTTGAACTATGTCGGCCTGAATAATACGGGTAAGAAGAAATTCCGCGATTTTTCACTCGGGATGAAACAACGGTTGGGAATTGCGATTGCGCTCATTGCCAAGCCCGACTTCCTCATTTTGGATGAACCCATCAATGGTCTCGATCCAGTCGGAATCAAGGAATTCCGTCAGATGATCAAGCGCCTCAACGATGAACTCGGTATGACCATCCTCATTTCCAGTCATATCCTTTCCGAGCTTTATCTGGTGGCCAATCGTTTTGGTATTGTCGACCAAGGACGACTGATCAAAGAAATTAGCAAGGCTGAATTCGAAGAACAAGGAGAAGACTACATCATCCTCAAGACTAGCCAGCTAGCCCTTGCGAGTCAACTGATTCAGGATCAGCTCCATCACCGCATCAAGGTCATCGATAAGGACGGAGAAATCCATATCTTCGGCCAGACTCACGATATTAAAGTCATTGTCAAAGCCCTCGTTCAAGCGGATATTGACGTGGACGAAATCTACTATGCCCGCCAAGATCTGGAAAAATTCTTTACGGATTTGGTAGACTAGTCCAATCACCGTCTTCCTCTATTACCTATCCCACATATTTCATTTAGGAGATTTATCATGTTGCATACCATTCAAGCAGATTTTTACAGACTTTTTCGCTCCAAAGGTTTTTGGATTACAGAAGCCATTCTCGTTCTCAACATCCTGTCTGGAGTCATCTTTGGAGCTACTGGCCACGTCGGCGTCAATACGGAATCCAAATTGCCCCAAGCGACCGAAGTTTGGACAGGCTTTAAAGCCTTGACCAACTACTCTTCCAGCATCAGTGTGACTATCCTCTTTACCATTATTGTCATCACCTTGGTCCTAGGAACAGACTTAACGCAAAACTTATACAAGAATAGTCTGGCCTATGGTGTTTCGCGTACCAGCTACTACTTTGCCAAAAGCGCCGTTGTCCTGACCATTGCTCTCTTTCAATTTCTTGTTTCTTATGGTCTCGTCTTCTTGATCGCGACCCTCTACAATGGACTTGGCACCATGCCAGAACACTTCTTGGCTCATTTTGGACTGACCGTGCTGATTCAGTTCCTCTCCACCTTGGCTTGGGTCAGCATCATTTCCTTCCTCCTCTACGCTAGCCAATCCATCACCTTGGCCTTCGTTGGCTACTTCATTGGAAATATCCTCTTAAGTCTTCCTGCGCTTTTCTTTAAAGATATTGATATTCTCCACTATCTAAACTTGGAATTCCAATATTCCATGGTCCAAAGCACCACAGCAACGAACAACACTCTCTCGATTGCCCTTGGATTCATCCTTGTTTTCGGCTTCCTAGGACTGGCTACTTTTAAACACAAAGATTTATAACAAAAAGGCTTGACGAGTGGTCAAGCCTTTTTTCTCAGTGTAATGGTCAAGATAAACCAATCTGCCTCTGTTGCCAGTTGCAAGTCGCCCCCTAAGATCTCTACAAAATTTTGAATGATATAGAGACCCAAGCCAGATGATTCTTCTGTATCCGATAGATTTTCTGAGTAGAAGCGACTAGCCAACTGGTCTAAGTGCTGGATCGGTTGTTGCACAATATTGCGCAGCTCGACCCGAATCGTGTCCTCATCCGACATCAAGGTCAAGCGGGCCTGATCCTTCCCATGCTTGAGGACATTGCTGAGCATATTTTGCAAGAGGCGCTCCCAGAGCTCAGGATCGGTAGCATAATGAAGATGCTCTTCTAGCTCCACCTCTAAGGCAATCCCCGCCTCAGACAAGCTATCATAATACTGGAACAACTGCTGGGTTAAGACTTGACTGAGATTAACGTTTGAAATCCGAGGCTGAATAGCTCCCTCCATCAAGCGTCTGTATTCCAAGAGAGATTCCAAACGTTTTGAGACGACTTGAAGATTGGAAGCAATTTTCTTCAGCTTCTCCTCTTCCTGCGTCCCACCCTTAATGATTTGTTGGGTATAGCCTGATGCAATGGTCAAAGGCGTCCGGATATCGTGAGCAATATTACTGATGGCCATATCCAAGGTCTTTTTCTCTTGAAAGGCAATCCGATTGGTCCGCTCGATCTGGTCAAAGAGATCACTGACCTGCTTGGTCAAGGCGACCAATTCTTTTTTTGAGACCTGAGAGGTCAGCCGTACCCCACTCCCGCTTTGAAGCTTCTTTTGAATCTGCTCCTGCAAATCCCTTAAGGCAGAAAGCAAGCGAGCATAACCCAAGCCCAAGAGAAGGACAAGGACGACAAGAATTAGAACTAAAACCCACATTACTTGTCTCCTTTCAAGCGAACACCCAAGCCCCAGACCGTTTCAATATAGTCCTCATCTGGATCAAGCTGGGCAATTTTCTTTCGGAGATTGCTCAGTTGGGCATTGAGGGTATTGTCACCAGGCAGATAGACTTCTTCCCAGACCGCCTCATACAATTCTTCCTTGGTGAAAATCTTCCTTGGATGCGCCAGCAAGGTCTCAAAAATTTGAAATTCTTTTTTGCCCAAGCGAAGCGTCTGTTCTCCGAACTCCAATTCAAAAGTTTCTGGATTTAAGACCAAATTCTTAAAGGATAGCTTTTGCGACGATTGAGCTTCCTGTGCTACCGTCGGTTGATTTCTCAACTGCACCGTCACCCGAGCCGCCACTTCGTCCAGATTAAAGGGCTTGACAATATAATCATTGGCACCTGCAAGGAGATACTGGCTAATGAGGTGTTTGTCTCCAAGAGCCGTCATCATGATAACCGGTGTCTGACTGTGCAAACGGATCTCCTCAAGGACCTGGTCCCCATTTTTCCCTGGAAGCATGATATCCAGAAGGACCAAATCAACAGCTTCTTGCTGGAAGAGCCGCAGCCCTTCTGTACCTGAAAAAGCCTGAAGGACCTCATGGTCTTCACTTAAGAGACTGTATAAAATTTCTTGGATATCATTATTATCCTCGATTAATAAAATCCGTGCCACTTGCCTCGCTCCTTTTTTCTTTTCTTGCGAAATCAGTTCTATTCCCCTAGCCTATCAAATAAAGGGACCTTCGTCAATGAAAATCTGATAAAATTCTATTGTCCCCAGGTAGATCTGCATGTTAGATCATCACAAGATGAACTTGACGATCCTTTCTTTCAAAAGGTATAATAGGACCAATGACACAATAGGGAGACTCATCTATGAAAAATAATGCTAAAACTAAAATCAGTCTTGTATCCATCCTTGTCATCCTGGGCGTTGCTGCAAGAATGATGCGAGTCATCCACCGCCAGCAAATCAGGGAGCAAAACAGACAAACCATTCAAACGACTAAAAAGGTTTCAGAGTTTCAGAAAACACTAGACGAGGAAGAAACGAAGAAACGCAACGAAACCTTCAACAAGATTTATAATGAATCCCTTGTTCGGAATAAGTTTGAGAATTGGCAAAAAGTCGATGAACTTCATGGTTTGGGGCAAAGAGCTGGGCAATTTTATATCTATAACTTTGAAAAAAAGGAAGAAATCCTTTTAGAGAATACAGATCAAGCATTTGTTCTACCCATTCGAGACAAGAGCAATAACGTCACATTTGAGGCCATCTTTGCCCACAAGGACGGTCAGTGGCACATCATGAAGCCAGACGGAAGTTCACAGTTGCAACTAGGAGCAGCCAACATTTCCGCTGAATCTAAGTTTGTCATCGAGAACAATGTCTTAGATTACGACCAGTAAATCCATAATGACTTGGCTTAACTACATACAAAAAGCTTAGGACCCCAGCTTGTGGTTGGGATTCTAAGCTTTTTCGTTTATAGGAGAGAGTCGGCCAGCAAGTACCGAAAACTTTTATTCTACAGAAGCCCCATTGGTCGCAATGACTTCTTTGTACCAATAGAAGGATTTCTTACGGGAGCGATCCAAGCTTCCCTTACCTTCGTTGTCCCGATCGACATAGATAAAGCCGTAGCGCTTCTTCATTTCTCCTGTCCCGGCAGAGACGAGGTCAATACAGCCCCAAGTTGTATAGCCCCAGAGGACAACACCATCTTCGTGGATGGCATCCCGCATGGCCTTGACATGGGCTGCGAGGTAATCAATCCGGTAGTCATCCTCAATCTCCCCGGCTTCATTTGGGGTATCAACGGCGCCTAGTCCATTTTCCACGATAAAGAGAGGTTTTTGATAGCGATCCCAGATGGTGTTCAGCGTAATGCGGAGCCCAAGAGGGTCAATCTGCCAACCCCATTCCGAGCTTTCTAGGTAGGGGTTCTTCAGAGAGGCAAAGATATTGCCCGCTGTTTTCTCCCTTTCAGCTGGATTCCCTGAAGCGACCCGACTGGCATAGTAGGAGAAGGAAATAAAGTCCACTGTATGGTCTTTCAACAATTGCAGGTCCTGCTCCGTCATCTCAACCGTGATTCCCTGACGCTCCCACTCTTTCTTGGCATAGTTAGGGTATTCCCCACGCGCTTGCACATCGATGAAGAAATAGTTCTTGCGGTCTTCTTCTAAACCAGCCCAGACATCTCTCGGAGCACAGGTATGCGGATAGTTTTGCCCAGCTGCCAACATACAGCCCACCTTATTGTTAGGATCAATCTCATGGGCTAGCTTGGTAGCAATGGCTGAAGCGACCAATTCATGGTGAGCCGCCTGGTATTTGACTTGCTCCTCATTCTCCCCTTCTTCAAAGCAGAGACCCGCTCCCATAAAAGGCGCATGGAGGATCATATTGATCTCATTAAAGGTCAGCCAGTAGTTGACCAAGCCCTTGTAGCGAGTGAAGAGGGTCCGGCAGAGACGTTCATAACATTCCAACATCTTGCGACTACGCCAACCTCCATACTCAGTAATCAAATGCATGGGACAGTCAAAGTGGGTAATGGTCACCAAGGGTTCAATGCCATACTTATGGCACTCCTTAAAGAGGTCTTCATAGAACTGTAGACCTGCTTCATTCGGCTCTAGTTCATCTCCTTTAGGAAAGATCCGAGACCAGGCAATGGACAAACGATAGGTTTTAAAGCCCATTTCCCCAAAGAGCGCAATGTCTTCCTTGTAGCGATGGTACATATCAATGCCATCCTTAGCCGGATAAAAATAGCCCTCTTCAAAATCGAACATCTTTTTCTGACCTGTAATAATGGCGTGCCGATCAGGCCCAATCGGCACCACATCCACATTGGCCAAGCCACGGCCGTCTTCATTATAAGCTCCCTCACACTGGTTAGCAGCCGTCGCACCACCCCAAAGGAAACCATCTGGAAATTGAAGTTTGTCGGTCATCTCTCTACCTCACTTGATTTGATAGTTCTATTATACCTTTCTCTTTCCAAAAAATCCTACAAGATCCTATGAAAAACTGATACTATTCTAAGGTAACTCCGACACTTGGGAACATAAAAAGACCGGATGGCTCCGATCTTTTTAAGTTCCACTCCAAGAACGTTTAAATTTTTTGATAATAGAATTACCTACTTCATACGATAAAAATCAAGCACTAGTCCGGAAGGGCCTTTAACTAGCAGGCTTTCGGTTCCCCAATCGGTTACAACTGGGCCGTTTAAAACCTGGATACCAAGCTCTTTCAACCGTTTGTAGTTCTCGTCTACATCCTCAACCTCGATATGAAGAATGATTCCTGACTGAAAGTTTTCCAAAGGAACCAAATGATTTTGAGACAACATGAGACAGTGACTGCCAATCGTGAACTGAGCAAAACTATCATCAACATAATCAGCTTTTTTATCCAAAATACGCTCCAAGCTAGCACAAACTTGGGGAACATCTGACACGATAATATCTAATTGATTTAAATTCATTTACTGTCCTCCACAAAAAGACCGGATTGCTCCGATCTTTTTAAGTTCTGCTCTAAGAAAATCAAAGAATAAACAAGGCATCGAACCGCAGGCAGTACTGGAGTACGGCAAGGTGAAGATAACGCAGTTTACATTTGATTTTCGACGATAGGAATTATTTGATTGCGCGTGATTGCAACCCTTCTTCTTCCAAGAAGAGGCGGAATGGTACGAGTTCTTCTGCTTCGTATTTTTCCTTGAAGGCTTTGATGGCTTCTTCTGAGTGTTGTTTTGGATCCAACTCAAGTACTTCTACTGGAAGTGGACGATGTGGAGTGATGCGAGCATCGATAACAACAGTTTTACCTTCTTTGTTCAATTTAACAGCTTCTGCAACGACTGCGTCGATGTCTTCGATACGGTCAACTGTAAATCCAATAGCTCCTTGAGCTTCAGCGATTTTCGCATAGTCAGCATTAGGGAAGTCACAACCAAACAAGTGTTTGTTTGTGTCTTCGTATTTGTCCTTGATGAAGGCATATTTACCATTTGAGAAGACAACGTTGATAACTGGAAGGTCGTATTGAACGTTTGTGATAACGTCTGGGTAGCACATGTTGAAGGCTCCATCACCCATGATGTTCCATACTTGGCGATCTGGATTGTCTTTCTTAGCAGCGATACCACCAGGAAGGGCAATACCCATTGTCGCAAAGAGTGGAGATGTACGCCACATGTTCTTAGGTGTCATGTGAAGGTGACGAGTAGATGTTTGAGTAGTGTCACCTACGTCGATTGAATAGATAGCGTCTTGATCAGCATGTTTGTTGATTGCATTGTAAACTTGGTACAATTGCAATTCACCTTCAGTTTTACCTTCGAGTTTGTTCATGTAATCACGCCAGTTTTGGTTATTCTTAACGTTTGCACGCCACCATGGAGTAGATTCAACTGGATTCACTTTGTCAAGGATTGCTTTCGCTGCTTGACCTGCATCTCCAAGGATTGAAGCGTCAAGGGCATGTCGTTTACCAAGTTTGTAAGGGTCGATATCCACTTGGATGAATTTTTCAGTGTTCTTGAAGGCTTCGTAAACTTCAGCAAATGGGAAGTTTGAACCAAGGAAAAGAACTGTGTCTGCTTCAAAGACCACTTCGTTGGCTGGTTTCCAACCAACACGGTAAGCAGAACCTGTCAAACCTTCGTAGTTCCATTCGAAAGCTTCAAAGTTTTTACCAGTTGTGATGATTGGTGCTTTGATTTTACGTGACAATTCAGTGATCACTTCACCAGCTTTAACACCACCGTAACCTGCGTAGATCACTGGACGTTCCGCATTGTTCAAGATTTCAACAGCTTTGTCAATTTCCACTTCGTTCAAAGCAGGAGCGATGAATGAGCGCTCGTATGAACCTGAACCGTAGTATGAGTTTTCGTCGATTTCTTGGAAACCAAAGTTTACTGGAATTTCAACAACGGCTGGACCTTTTTTAGAAACGGCAGCACGGCAAGCTTCATCGATTACTTTTGGTAATTGTTCTGCGTAAGCTACACGTTTGTTGTAAACAGCGATACCGTTGTACATTGGGTTTTGGTTCAATTCTTGGAAGGCATCCAAGTTCAATTCGTTAACTGGACGTGATCCAAGGATAGCAAGGAATGGAGTGTTATCCATAGCTGCATCGTAAACACCATTGATCAAGTGAGTCGCACCAGGTCCACCTGAACCAACTGCAACCCCGATAGAGCCACCAAATTTAGCTTGCATAACCGCTGCAAGAGCACCAGTTTCTTCGTGACGAACTTGCAAGAAACGGATATCTTTGTCTTCAGCCAAAGCGTCCATAAGTGAGCTAAGTGTTCCAGATGGGATACCGTAGATCGTATCTACGCCCCATGTTTTCAATACATTAAGCATTGCTGCAGATGCAGTAATTTTTCCTTGAGTCATTCTAACTCTCCTTTAATTCTATTTTGATCCCTTAAAATGCAGCATAGCGCTTCTACTTCATCTTTGCGATCATCTCGCCTTGAAAATGAGTTTTTTCTGACTTTTCTCATGAAAACGATTTACAAAACGATTACAGTATTAATTTATCACAAAGAGATTCACATGTATAAGGATCTGCTCAGAGATGCTCAATCCCTATTCCATAACAGATCCTCTTTTTGAGAAATTTTCACAAACTATCCTACAATAGGGTATTTTACTATAGTTTTATACCCATCCCTTTTCCTTGTCGTTCTAGGAAAAAGAGAAAAAGAGTGATACAGAATTCTGTACCACTTCTTATTTTCATTAATCAATCTTCGCGACATTGAGAAGCAGTGAGCTAGTCAAAACAGACACAGAACTAAGGGCCATAGCAAGACCTGCTAGTTCTGGATTGAGGGTCAATCCCAGTCCTACAAAGACTCCAGCAGCAATTGGAATCCCAAGGATATTGTAGATAGAGGCCCAGAAG
>JAWGXY010000026.1:0-18598 GCA_032572035.1 Streptococcus parasanguinis | reverse complement strand
AGAGCAACCCCTAGAAGAAGTTTTAAGCATGGCCCATCAGGTCTGGGAATCCATTAATTTAGTCAACTTGCAACATTACATCCAACCAACCAGAAATCGAGCTGATCTGATTCTCCATAAGGCAACCAACCATGAAATTGACGAAATTTATCTCAAACGCTAGAGAAAATGGCCTGTTAACGGTACTTTTTTAAGGAAAAGCTATTTTAGGCTTGTCAAATCTTAACTTTTCATATATAATGAGATAGTTAGATTATCAATGGAGGTGAACAACTTGGCAAACATTAAATCAGCTATCAAACGCGCTGAATTGAACGTTAAACAAAACGAAAAAAACTCAGCTCAAAAATCAGCTATGCGTACTGCAATCAAAGCTTTTGAAGCAAACCCATCTGAAGAACTTTACCGCGCTGCTAGCTCAGCTATCGATAAAGCAGAAACTAAAGGTTTGATCCACAAGAACAAAGCTAGCCGTGATAAAGCACGTCTTGCAGCGAAACTTGGTTAATCAAGAACAGCATAAAAATCAAGCTCTCCGGAGCTTTTTTTGTTCCTAAATTTTTGAGAGGTGCTTATGAAAATTGTTATTATCGGCTATTCTGGATCTGGAAAATCTACCTTGGCTGGAGCCTTATCTCGCTACTACTCCATCCCCAAGCTTCATATGGATACCCTCCAATTTCAACCCGGCTGGATAGACAGTGACCGGGATTGGATGGAAGGTGAGATGAGACAGTTTCTCAACGATCATAGAGACTGGGTCATTGATGGCAATTACTCTTGGTGCTGCTATGAGGAGAGAATGGAGCAAGCCGACCAGATCATCTTTCTCAACTTCTCTCGTTGGAACTGCCTCTATAGAGGGTGGAAACGATACCGCCGTTATAAAGGCCGAGTCCGTGAGAGTATGGCAGCAGGCTGCCCTGAACGCTTTGACTGGGAATTCATCCGTTGGATTCTTTGGGACGGACGAACAAAAACTGCCAGAGAAAGGTATCAAAACATCCACTCCACCTACCCCGAAAAATTTATCTCTCTCAAGAACCAAAAAGAGCTGGATGAGTTTCTAAAAAACATACAATAAAAAGGTTGGAGATTTTAACCCAAACCTAAGATTGTAGACAAAGTCATATTAAAAACTTTCCTTAGGTGAGTACGGACGTCAGCGAACTTCTACGAAGTTCCATGACTAATTATTGAGCCTAAGGTCTCAATAATTCCGAGTGCCTGAAACTGTATTGTTTCAGGCACTTTTCTCACAGCGGAAAGTTTCAATATTTTCTTGATCCAATCTAAAAATTGGAACTCAATTTTATTTCTTAGCAGGATCGCTTAATTTATTTTACTTTAAAGTAGTTTGTCTACATTTTAAGGTTGGGATATCAATCCCAACCTTTTTTATTTATCAACGTAATCGCCACCGGTGAAGCCATAGTATTCTTCCAGACTCAAACCTGAGTCAGCGATATCTTGTGCTTCTTTTCCGATATAGCGGAGATGCCAGCTTTCTGGCATGTAGCCTGTCACTTTTTCTTTTCCTTCTTGGTAACGAACCACAAAGCCATATTTAGCGGCATTCTTGAGCAACCACTTACTTGGTCCAGGTTCTGTCACCAGATTACCACTGGTATCGATCAAATCAAAGGTCAAACCTGTCTGGTGTTCACTATAACCCGGTCTTGCGGAATAACGATCGGCGGCTTCCTGACCATCTTGATTGACATAGTTTTGATAGAGGTCAACTTGGGTATCGTAGCTACGAAAACCACTATATTGGTCACTGATCGGATAACCTTCTGCCTGCATAGCTGCAATCAATTCATGAAGGGCTGAAACAGCTTCAGGATCTTCCCCTGGGTTAAAGTCAGGTGACAAGGGATAATGTTTGTTGGCGATCATGACCTCACCATATTTCCCTTTGACACTATAGTAAGAACCATTATAGCTGACACCAGAGTCCACTTTCACATCTGACTTACCAGCTTTTGACGATTCTTCTTTTCCTGTCTCTTTTGACGTATCCTTTGCAGAAGACGTTTCTTTGGAAGACTTGGTTTGCGTTTGTTTGCTTTCTTCTTTTGCAGAAGATTTAGAACTAGTGGAATGAGATTGGGAGCAAGCTGTCAGGGTTAACAAGGCAACTGTCACCAAAGTTAATTTGGAAAATCTTGCTTTCATGGGGAATCTCCTATGATTCTTTTGTTACGACAATATCTGTAATCACATAACTTGCGCCTACTTTTTTCAAGGTGTAGGTCTTGTACTTACGGTTTTGTGAATCTGGATGACTATCTGTATAATGCACGGTAAAGTCTTCATAAGTCTTGATCGTCACCACACCATTTTCTTCAGTGACACTTTGAATGTCCAAAGCTCCTGGAGTATAGTAGTCAATTTTAGCCTTTCGAACACCATCACCAGTTGTGAATTCAACCATGTCTTTGTATGCTTGACTTTGTGTGTCATAGTATTTAGAGTAGGTGTTGTTTCGATTTGAAACGGAGCTAAAGACAGCGTCGCGGTACTCTTTCAAGAATTCTTCTGCCAAGGTCCGATTTTGTTCTTCTTTGGCTGCTTGCGCTTTCTTAGCATCCTGCGCACTCTTGATGCGTTTTAGGGTATCTTTGGCTAGTTTGAGTTCGATCGGATCGTTCTCACCCTCTTCAATCGTCACCTTAGCCTTTTCAGTTGTATAGGTTTCCCCATTCATGTTGAAGACGGCATGTACTTCAATTTCTTGATAAGGGATGCTATCTACTTCAAAGGTTGTGCTGGTTCCGACTTCTTTGCCGTTAACCACAACCTTTACATCTGTTGGGTTTTCAACTTCATCTGGGAACTCAACTTCTAAATTGCGTTTTTCAGAATTCAACTGCAATTCTAAATTATTCTTGGTTGCTTTTTTAGGATTGAGATGGATCTTAGAAGTGACATTTCCGACCTCTGTTTTAGCAGTCAATTCCATTTCTTTTGTATTGTAATGGAAAGAACCAAGGTCTGTCACTGCATCTTTCTTCAAGGTCACGGTTTTATTGGCAGCCACTTTGAGTTTGGCTTGGTCCAAATTGGTCTTGACCTTCACTTGCACTGGATAGCTGGCCACACGGTATTCTTGGAAGATCCCAAATTTCTTGTCCGCTTTTTCCAAACCAAAGATCTTGTTTCCAGATTTATCCGTATAGCTGCCTTCTCCACCATTATCAATGATCTTGTTCAACTCTGTGCCGATATCGACCCCTTGATCTTCCATGCTGGTGATAAAGCTTTCGGCTTCATCCTTTGTCCATTTATCGTTATCGGTTGAAAGCAGATCTGCTGCTTCGCGATAATCCTTGGTGTCCACTGCCTTAATGAATTTATCTGCAGTCACTTCGACACGTGTTGTAGACTGGAAGTAAAAGAAGGCCGCTACCAAAGCGATCACAAGGACTGCGATAGCAGAAATAATCCCAATTTTCTTCTTGGAAAGTTTCTTTCCACCCTTCGTTTTAGGGGCCTTTTGTTTTTTCTGAGCTGGACCTGCTTCTGTAACATTTGGACCAGCAAAGATCTGCGTTTGCTCAGCAGCAAGTGGAGCCGTATACTCTTGAGTCGGCTGTTGAGGTACATATTCCTGTGTTTCTTCTGTTGAATCTGGGTTCGCAAATTCTGCTTCAGGTACAGTTCCTACAAAAAACTCAAAGTTTTGACTTTTAGCCGCGGTAAATTCTTCTGCACTTGGCTTGCGGCCATAGGTTTCTTCAAAATGTTGCAACCAAGCCTGACGAGCTGCTAGAAGTGGATCGACATTCTTCACTTCTTCAACTGGTTCAACCACTGGTTCCTCGACAGGAGCGACTTCCTCAGATGGTGCATTTCCTGCGATAGACTGAATTTGTTTCAAATCAAATCCACAAGCTTTCCCAGCCATAAACTCTTCTGGTGACGGTTTGCGACCGATCACTTTTTCAAATAATTCAACCCATTTCTTTTGCATGGATCTCTTCTCCCTCATTATAAAATAGGGAAAGTGGGTCCCCCCACCTTCCGTTTTGTGATATTGTTAGAATCCAAAGTTAGAGAAATTTGGAGCACTTGGAATAAATCCTACGGCTACTTGTTCTAAAATACGAGCATTCACATAAATGACAAAGATGGCAATGAGAAGCAAGACAACAGATGATGCTACTAGAAGCAAGAATTTATCTGCTTTAAAGCTTGTCTTGTTCAATCCTTGATGAACAACATAGCATGTTCCAACAAAGAACAAGAAGAAAATAAGGAAGTTTACAAAGCCATAAAATTCATAAACTTTTACAAGACCTACTAAGAAAGCAAGGAGGGCAAGTGGCAAAGTGTAAACAGACAAACGTCCAAACTCTTCAAATGAACGACCATAACTGTATTCCTTATCTTGAAGAACCACACGACGAACAAAGAACCCAGCTACTTGGAAGGCGTAAACGCTAAAGAATAGGGAAATCAATGTCAACATAAAGGCACGGAAATCCATTCCATAACCACCTGTAGCTCCACTAGCTGTGAAGAAAGTTGATAGGGTCAAGACAAAGGCAGTCAAGACATACTGTAAAATTCCGTTAAGAGCTTTTGGATTTTCTACAGCAGTTGGACGTTTCAAAGCTGAAAGGAACCAATTCCAGTAACCACCAACGGCTACACCAAATTGACTTGGTTGGGCAGGATAAGGTTGTCCTGGTTGACCTTGGTAAGGAGCTTGTTGATAAGCTGCTTGAGTCGGTTGTTGGTAGGCTTGTTGGAAAGCTGGCCCATTCGCTGGAGCAGCTTGAGGAGCCGGTTCTTGAACTGGAGCTGCAACTGGTTCTTCTGCAGGAGCAGCTGGCGCTGCGACAAACTCTGGAGCTTGTGGAGCTGCGACTGGTTCTTCAACAGGGGCAGTTGGTGCTGCGACAAACTCTGGGGCTTGTGGCGCTGCGACTGGTTCTTCAACAGGGGCAGTTGGCGCTGCAACAAACTCTGGAGCTTGTGGAGCAGCAACTGGTTCTTCCACAGGTGCAGTTGGTGCTGCGACAAATTCTGGGGCTTGTGGAGCAGCAACTGGTTCTTCCACAGGTGCAGTTGGTGCTGCGACAAATTCTGGAGCTTGTGGGGTTTCTGGAACCACTACTTCTTCTTGAAATTCTCCTGCAGCCAGTGCTTGAGCAATTTCTTCTGCACTAGCAGAACGACCATTTACGGCTTCGAAATAATCCAGCCAATCTTGTTTTGACATAATGAATCTCCTTAACTATTGTTTATACTAGGGTATTATACAAAATTTCTGAACCATTTTCAATGAAAGACTGGAAAATCCCTGTAATATCTTTTGAAAAACATACAAATTCTACTCATTTTTAGAAATTAGTAAAGAAAAGGAGGCTGGGCAAAAACTGTCCAGCCTTTGATGTTTGATAGGAATAAGTGCAAGACGCAGTGGTTGATTGGCATCTTTGTTCGCCTTTTAAGCTCCAAAGATGACCTAATGAGGGAAACAAAGTTTCCTTTATCCACAACCTTCAACAGTCTCCCAGACTGTTGAAGCTATGCGGAGGTGGGAAGATTGAAAAGGTTTGGGGAACCTTTTCAACTTTTTTTATTTTAAGGAGTTCTTTCCCACTCCCGTTTCTTAGGATTCAAATGCATCCATGCCACCTTGGACGTTGGTCACATCATAGCCTTGCTCTTCCAAAAATTGGCAAGCACGTGCTGAGCGTCGACCAGACTTGCAGATGACATAATAGGGTTGATCCTTCTCTAATTCCTGGTAGCGATCTGCTAACTCAGATAAGGGAAGAAGACGAACCCCATCTAAGTGAAGGGCATCATATTCCTCCTGCTCACGGACATCGACGACGTTAATTTCTCCTGCTTGGTACTTTGCTACAAAGTCATTAAATGGAATTTCTTTCATGATTTCTCCTTTGTTATGGAAGGGTTAGAATTTCATAATGAAAGCCAATAGCCTCTAAAAATCGGAACAAGTCTTGGGTTTTAATAAAGATCGTTTTTTCGTTGGTATTGGGATGGAAGGTCATGATCTCCTCTGACACAATGTCCTGATCGAAATAGACGAGAATATCTTTTTCCTCATTGTTCAATAAACCAAATGGAGATACCGTCCCTGCTGGTAATTGCATTTTTTCAGCTAAAGAATCTGCTGAAGCCATGCGGATCCGGTTGGCTTCCACTTGCTCTTTGAAATCATCCATATCCAATGGCTTCTGGTCATCCATGATGAGCAAATAGTATTGAGTTTTCTTTTTGTTGGTCAAAAACATGGTCTTAGTGCGGACACCTTCTAAGCCTTCAATATAATAATCCGCCTGCTCCGTCGTAAATGCAGGTGGGTGTTCCACCACATCAAATGAAATTCCCAACTCATCTAATTTTTCTTTAACTTGTTGATAAGGATCCATCTTCGCTCTCCTTTATTTTTGAATGATCTCTTGTACTAAGGTTTGCAATTCTGGGACTACTTCTGCCTCAAACCAAGGATTTTTAGCCATCCAGATTTGATTGCGAGGGGAAGGGTGAACAAGTGGAAAATAAGTTGGCAAATAGTCTTTAAAATGGTGAACGCGTTCGGTTACTTTGCCACTAACCTTTTCATGAAGGTAGTATGCTTGGGCATATTGTCCAATTAAGAGGGTCAATTCAATATCCGGACACTCCTTGAGGAGTTGAGGGTGCCACTTTTCCGCAAAGCCTTTGCGAGGTGGAAGGTCACCAGATTTTCCATGCCCTGGGAAATAAAAGTCCATGGGAATGACCGCAAACAAACCAGAATTATAAAAGGTGTCTTCGTCAACTCCTAACCATTCGCGCAGGCGGTCACCACTCTTATCCTTCCAGTAAATACCAGCTTCTTCCGTCTTCATCCCTGGAGCTTGTCCGATAATATTGATACGAGCTGTCTTTGGGGCTGCAAAGAGTGGCTCGATCCCTTTCTCTGTATATGCTTTATTTTGAGGATCTGCCATAATGGCTTGTTTAATGATTTCAATCCTTGACATAAGTCCTCCTTCTATGGAAAAACTCAGCCAGAAAAACTGGCCGAGTAGTGGATTATTTAATTAATTCATAGATAGCTTCTGCGTAAATAGCTGCTGCACGATAAAGATCTTCGACATCTGCGAACTCATTCGCTTGGTGCATGGTATTGACATAGTCTGGGAACATAGCACCAAAGGCAACCCCACGTTTCAAGAGACGACCAAAGGTACCACCACCGATCACTTGTTCGTGTCCTTTGAGGCCAGTTTGTTTTTCGTAAACACGCAAGAGAGTGGATACCAATTCGTCATCCATCGGAACATAGTGAGGTGTGTGACCATGAGCAGACAAGCTTACTGTAGCCACTCCTTCGATCTTTTCAAGGGTGGATTTGATGGTTTCAGGATCTGTACCTTGAGGGTAACGGATATTGAGGGCAATAGTGTTGTCTGCTTGGCTTTCATCAAAATGGAAGACACCTGCATTCATGCTCAATGGTCCCATTTTGGCATCTGTATGGGCAATTCCTAATTTTTCACCTGCAAAATCTTCGTGAAGAAGTGAAGCTGTCACATGAAGGTAAGCCTTAGCAGCACCACCAAAATCAAATTGGTTCAACAAGAGAGCCAAGTAGGTCGCACCATTGATCCCATCTTCAGGAGTTGATCCATGAGCAGATTTCCCGACAATCGTAACGGTATAGGTTTCTTCATCAACAGTTGAGATTTCATACTTGAGTTGGTGTTCCTTGGCAAAGGCATCTAAGAGGCCAGCAAGATCTGGTAGTTGTCCAGAAACGACTGCAGTCGCTGACTCTGGTACCATGTTTTCACGAAGGCCACCTGTAAAGCTATGAAGATGGGCACTTCCTGTGTTGTCATTTCCAAAATGAAGGTACTCAGTGATGTTTCCTTTTTCCCCATTGATGATTGGGAATTCCGCATCTGGTGAGAAGCCAAAATCTGGCTCAGGAAGTCCGACATGTTTGAAATAGTAATCCATGTCTCCCCATCCTGATTCTTCATCCGTACCGACAACAAAGCGCACGCGCTTAGAAACAGGGAGTCCTAGGTCTTTAATGATCTTCAAACCATAGTAGCAGGCCATTGTAGGCCCTTTATCATCAGACGAACCACGCGCATAGAGCTTGCCATCGATAATTTCTGGTTTATATGGATCTGTCTTCCAGCCACTACCTGCAGGCACGACGTCCATATGGGCAAAGATCCCAAGCTCTTCTTCTCCTTCACCAAAGGTAAAGTGACCGGCATAATTGTCGACATTCTTGGTTTCATAGCCATCACGTTTGGCAATTTCCAAGAATTTTTCAAGAGCTTTTACAGGACCAGGTCCAAAAGGATGCTCTGCATCTGCCTTGCTGTCATCGCGTTCAGAATTGATTTCCAAGAGGCTGTATAAGTCAGCCATGATCTCATCGCGACGTTTTTCTACTTCTGCTTTAAAGTCAACTGTTGTCATGAATTCCTCCTCAATCTTCTATTTGCTAATTGGCTTAACGTTTGTCAATGATTTCGTCCACTGGTAAGCGATAGCTTGGCTCTACTTTTTCAGCGGCATAGCCAACCGTAATCAAGACTTCCGGACGGAAACGCTCTTCGATGTCCAATACTTCATTGATTTTTGATTTATCAAATCCCAAGATAATATTGGTTCCAATGCCTTGGTCCGTCAAAGCCAATACCAAGTTCATAGCCACAAGACCGGCATTCAAAGCCAAGTAATCACTTGTTTGTTGGGCATCATAGCGAGCAAATTCAGCAGGAAGATTTTGCATAAAGTATTGCAACTGCTCGTCTGTGAAGTTTTTCACCCCACCGACACGCGCAATCTTGCGAGCCCGTTTTTGCAAATCAGTATCTGTAAAGAGGGCGATGGTCACAGGTGCTTCCATGACTTGATCGTAGTTTGCGCCATAGGCTAATTTTGCCAATTCCGCATTTTTTTGACGAACGACCACAAATTTCCAAGGCTGGCTATTGTGGACGCTAGGGGCCAAGGTTGCGATCTCAATGGCAGTCCGTACATCCTTTGGATCGACCGGTTGGTCAGTGAAATGCTTGATCGCATGGCGTTTTTTATTGAGCTCTAGAAATTTCATAAGCTTCTTCCTTTTCTATTTCTGTTACCTCTATTTTAACACAAAATGAAAGAGCTTGCAGGGTTTTACAGCCTAAGATTGTGAAAAAAGAAGCGGACATTTTGAAGATCCGCTTCTTTTTTATAGGTTGAATACACAAGAGATCCACCTATGATTCATTGGAAAGATTGAAATAGGCAGCTACTTCTTTGGCATAACCGTATTTTTCAATTAAGCCAGTTAGGAGCTCGATGTTATGACCCCGATAGTTATCCTCGCGTCTCAATTCTTCGTACATCTCAATAAAAGGAAGTCCCTTGTCCTTAGCATCTTGGAGCTCTGCTTCATAGTCATAGGTCACCTTACGAAATTGCAGGTTGGTCACCCCATCTGCTTCGACATCAATCAGAGCATACTGAGCTCTGTGGTTTTGAATTGGTTCCCAGTCGAAATAAGGCATGCCAATAGTCCCCGGATTGAGGATCTGCTGGCCCTGACTGCCATAGCGAAGCAACTGCTTGTGGACATGACCGTAGATCGCCATATCCGTCTGATCATCCAGCAGTTGGTCAAAGTTTTCCGTCGCATTTGCTGGACGCAAGTCTCCACCGTAATTCTTTTCTGGCAAATTGTGGGTCAGTGAAAAGCGAATACCATTGACCTCCTTCTTCTCTACCAATGGAAGGGAGCGAATCCAATCGATCCGCTTAGGATCTAGTCCTTCCATGAGGTACTGAGTGAGGCGAAGAAGTTGGATCTCCTGCGGATCCTCAAGCCCGTACTCGCCATCCAAAGCCTCTAGGACACAATCGTCCCAATTTCCACGAACAGCCGCTGTAATCGGAATCTCATCCAGCAACTCAAAAAGGTCCTCTCTTCCAGGCCCCGGAAGCAAAATGTCCCCTAAAAGCCAGTATTCCGTCGCGCCTAGAGCACGCGCATCCGCAATCACTGCCTTGAGGGCTGTTGTATCTCCGTGAATATCAGATAAAATGGCGATTCGATGGTTCATTTTAAACTCCTTATGATTGGTATGGTTCAGAATCCTCCGCAACTTCCATCAAGGGACTTGCTTCTTCTTGCTTTCCTTGATGGAGCTTGGCTTGCACTGCCTCCGCTACTGCTCGTGGGATGCCAACCGTGACAATCTCATCTACAGTAGCTTCTTTGATCTTGGTCAGCGACTTGAAGTGCTTCATCAGCAACTGCTTGCGTTTTGGTCCCAAACCTTCGATGCCGTCCAGCTGGGAGGAGAAGGAATTCTTAGACCTTAGCTGGCGGTGGAAGGTGATGGCGAAACGGTGGACTTCATCCTGGATCCGTTGGAGGAGGAAAAATTCCTGTGAAGTCCGAGAGAGTTCGATGACTTGAAGGGGATCACCGAAGAGCAATTCATGGGTCTGGTGCTTGTCATTTTTTTGCAGGCCTGCGATGGGAATGTCCAGCCCCAACTCCTCTTGGATCACTTGCTTAGCGATATTGACCTGGCCCTGACCCCCATCGATGACGATCAGATCTGGTGGCGTCAGGCCATCCCGCATGACACGGCTGTAGCGTCTGCGAATGACCTCCCGCATGCTGGCATAGTCGTCTGGTCCGACGACGGTCTTGATTTTGTACTTGCGGTAGTCCTTTTTGCTTGGCTTCCCATTGACAAAGACCACCATGGCTGAGACCGGACTGGTCCCCATGATGTTGGAGTTATCAAAGGACTCAATGCGCACAGGGGTTGGAATTTGCAGTAGTTTTCCAAGGTTTTCAATAGCACCTTGGGTCTTTTCCATCGATTTTTCAAGGAGATTAAACTTCTGATCCAGACTGACACGCGCATTCTTGATAGCCAGATTGACCAACTGCTTCTTCTCCCCGCGCTGGGGCTTGAGAACCTTGGTATCTACAAGGGCCTTGACCGCTTCCTCATCGATATCTTGAGGGATCAGGATTTCATTAGGGATCAGGTGGGATTTCTCCTGGTAAAACTGCCCCACATAGGTCAAGAAATCCTCGTCTGGATCATTATAGTAAGGAAAGAGATTGACGTCGCGCTCGATCAGTTTGCCCTGACGGACAAAGAAGACCTGCACACACATCCAGCCCTTGTCCACGTAGTAGCCAAAGACATCCCGGTTCTGCAAATCCTTGGCCATGACCCGCTGTTTGGTCCGCAGGGTCCCAATAGCCTGGATCAGATCCCGATACTCGGCTGCCCGCTCGAATTCCATGTTTTGCGCAGCGGTAGTCATCTTGAGCTTGAGCTCATCGACAATCTTATCATCCTGCCCCTTGAGGAAATCAGAAACCTCCTGCGCCATGCCCTTGAAATAGGCCTCGTCCTTGTGGCAGACTGTGTGGGCCATGCATTGTCCTAAATGGTAGTAAAAGCAGACTTTGGAAGGCGGATTGGTACACTTGCGGAAAGGGAAAATCCGATCCAAAAGCCGCTTGATCTCATTGGCCGCTCCTACGTCTGGATAAGGACCAAAATAGAGACCACCATCCTTTTTGACCTGGCGCGTGATGATAAGACGGGGATAGCGCTCATTGGTAATCTTGATGAAGGGATAGGACTTGTCGTCCTTGAGCATGATATTGTACTTGGGCTTGTTCTCCTTGATCAGGTTGATCTCAAGAAGCAAGGCCTCAATATTGGACTCGGTGACGATAAATTCAAAATCCACAATCTCAGATACCAGGGCTTCTGTCTTGGTATCGTGGCTTCCTCTGAAATAGGACCGCACCCGATTGCGAAGATTCTTGGCCTTCCCCACATAGATGATGGTACCGTTCTTGTCTTTGTAAATGTAACAGCCCGGGCTCGTCGGCAAAAGCTCGAGCTTGGATTTAATCAAGTTATTCATACTCTCTATTATAGCAAAAAAGAGAGGGGTTAGCCTCTCTCTAGTATGTTTGTATTATTGTTATCCATCTTCATCAAGTAAAAAATAATTATTAAATAGTATGTCAAACCCTCATCCTCAATCCTTTATCTTCACTTGCCCTTTTTCATAGCAAAAAAGAGGGATCTAAAAGGATCCCCTTTTACTAGCAATCGATAAACTTTATCCTTTGAGATTAGCCATCTGGAAGATCGGAATCACATAAGGAACAATAGACATCAGGATAGTAAATAACACGAAGAACCAGAACCAGAAGGAAGCGAGGGCACGCTGGAAAACTCCCGGTTGAGGTTTATTGGCTTGAATATAAGCCTTGATAGCTGGCCATTTAGTCGCAAGAACCACTATCATCACAATGGAACCAATGGCTAAAACACCGATTTGGAGCCAATTCGCTAGTCCCTCGTCCACATGATAGGCCACATAATGCAAGCCTTGGGAAATGACAAAGTTATTAAAAATGTGATAGAAAATAGCCCACCAGATATTGTATTCAAAGGCAATGTAGCCGAAACCTAGACCAATGATACTTGCGAAAAAGAGCTGGTCAAAATTGGCATGAAAGAGTCCAAACAAGATAGCCGTCATGACAATGGCAAAAATCTTCCCATACCGTTCCAAGCCTCGCAAGCCTGCCCCACGGAAGAAGAATTCCTCTGTGATAGGACCAAAAAATCCAGCATACAAGAGCATGGTCCATGATCGCTCAATCGTATCACTTAGATCGGGTGTTGGAGAATGAAGGCCAATGGTCTCAAACATGCGCTCAATCACTTGTGTCATCACAGATGAAAAGACTTGAGAAAAGCCAAGAAAGGCGAGAAGAATAAAGAAGACTGAAAGAGTCATCTTACGTCCCTTGTGCTTAAGATCATATTTATAAAGGGCCTGCTTGCGATAGGCATTAAAGAGAAAGAGTCCAATGGAAATAGAGATAAGATAGGGAATACCTGCCCAAACATTCAGGGCATTGAGTTTCTCCGTTACTTGACTTGGATCTTTTCTGATAGAGCCTGCTAGGGTTAAGCCTAAGAGGACTTCCCACAGGACGGTTACCAAGGTCATTACCAAGAGATAAATGGCAAGGGTCCCGGAATACCTTCCTATATCTTTTTTAGGGTCTAATAATCGGTTGTATTGGTTCATTTCTTCCTCCTAGAAAATAGATAAAAACTCGCACATATTCCTTCGTATAAGACAAAGAAAATCAAAAAGGCATGCATAAAGTAGTCTTCTGGTAATGCAAGAATAATCGAATCCACGCGCGGATCAAAGAGCCAAGTATTGTCCCCAGCAAATAAGACCTGATGAAAGAGCGTAAAGAATTGATCAAAGCCAATCATAACAGCCACCACTGCAATCACCACTGGTAAAACCATCATCCAAAAGAAGAGACTACGGTACAAGGTAAGGTAGCCTTTTTTGACAACTGTCCGCATAAACTGGATAAAACCAGGGAGTGTGACCACAAAAACGACCGTCACTAAGTGAAATAGATACTTGACGGCCTCAAAATGGTGCAGTCCATTTTTTGAAGAGGGGAATTGAGGCATCTTCAACACCCATTGAAAAGGATTGGTCAAGTAGTTCATCAAGACATTAAAATTCTTCATGATGGCAGAAGCCGAATAACCAGTCCGGCTTTGAATCCCCAACCAATGAATTTCCATGGGATAGAGGGCCCAAGCGAGAGCAATGGTAAGAAGGATTGCAGCTGACAAGATAAAGAAAAATAGGTTAATTGATTTCAGACTTTTAAGCATCAAAATCCCACTCCGCTAGACTGGCAACAACATGTGTCGGTGCGATTGGTAAGGTTGACACTTCTTCTGGTTTGGTAAAACCTGTCGTCACCAAAAGGGTTGGAATCCCATTGTCAATACCTGCACGAATATCTGTTAGGTAGTTGTCGCCAACCATAACCACTTCTTCTCTTTCAAGACCCAAGTGTTCAATGGCCTTATCCATAATGATGGCCTTTGGTTTTCCAATGATCACAGGCTCGACCCGTGTCGCAGCCTCTACAAGCGCAATCAGGGATCCTGCTCCTGGCATCAAGCCACGCTCTGTTGGAATGTTCAGGTCCGGATTGGTCCCGATGAAGTGCGCTCCCTTTTGAATCGCCAAGGTCGCAATAGCAAACTTTTCATAATCCACTTGCCAATCGAGGCCAATCACCACATAATCAGGTGCTTCTTCATCGATGATATAGCCAGCTTCTTCAATAGCATCTTTGAGCCCCGCTTCTCCGATCACATAGACCTTTTTGCCCAAATTTTGGTCATTCATGTAGTCAATGGTCGCAAGGGTAGCTGTATAGATAGTCGAAACTGGGGTTTCAATATTGAAATGAGTCGCTAGCATATCCCGGACAGTCTCTGGTGTGCGGGTTGTATTGTTGGTCACAAAGAGATAGGGAATCTCACGCGCCTGCAGTTCATGAACAAAAGCTTCTCCTGCAGGAATTCGTGATTTTCCTTTGTAAATAGTGCCATCCAAATCAATCAAATAGCCCTTATAGTGCATTTATTCTTCCTTTTCTGTTTCCGTTTCGTCATGTAACTTCTCTGCATCGACTCGTCCACCAGAACCATATAAGAGCAATGCTCCAGCATAGAGGACAAATTGTAACACCAAACCTGTAAAATTAATCCCTTGACTTCCCGATTGGGTGAACAAGAAGGATGCTACCATGAGGATCACAATGGTCAATAACAAGCCTATCACGGTTGCCTGATCCACACTGATTTGATAAACCGTGCGTTTGGTGCTCCGATTTTTCCCGTCAGACTTAGTTTCTGGTTGCAAATTCTCCACAAAATCCGTCACTAAGGTCGCAGCGAGGCTGACTGTTGTGCTAAAGAGCACGCCTTGGGACAAGCGGTGATAGAAATTGGACCAGAAGGATCCTGATTGGCTAGTAATCCCAATCGAGAAGATCATGACCGGTAAAAGAAAGGCCAAGGTGAAATGGATCCAGACCCGATACCAGCGTACATCTTCTCTTAAAAAGCGATTAAAACTCTCTAAATTCAAGCGATAGCGGAAAAATTTATAAATTTCCTCTACTAGGATGATGCCCAAAGCACAAAGAGTCAAGAGCCAATCTCCCAACATGTACAAAGGGTTCTTTTGACGCTTGGCATAGGCCACAACCCGTTTTTGATAGCTTTCAAGTTCCTGTTTTTTATTTTTTAATCTTCTACTTTCCATAATTCCAACCCTTTTCTTCTACTTCTTCCCACTCAATTTCAGCTTGGGCATTGATCTGACCATCTGAAGTAATTTGGTGCTGAGTTTTCAAGCCCTCTTGTTCATATTGAGAGGTGATGAGACCTCCTGCCAGCACTTCTTTGACATATTTCAGATGAACTTTTTTAGGGACATGATGGGTCAAGAAGTCTGCTCCCATCACCTCAAAAACCCAGTCCAAGTACTTGCTATTGTTGACATGTCCGTTCATATCCAAGTCGTAAAACCGAACTCGGTATTCTTGTTCGACGCCGCCTTCTAATTCTTTGAAACGGGGACCGCGGAGCATGGTTTTTGAAAATTCAGAGTCAAAGGCATCCGTGATTTCACTCATAACAGGATGAACCTTGCGTGTATCACGATCCATCAAGACAAAGGTCGCGACCATCTCAATGATAGTATTTCCTGCTTCATCCTTGATATTAAAGGCCCGGTAGCAGAAAAGTCGATTGTGACTCTTGGCATAGGTTTCAATAGTGATTTTCTCATCAAAAACAGGGAGACGCTCGATCTTCATATTGTAATCCGTGATAATCCAGACTAGATTGTAATTCTCTAGAATGTACATATCACTCATGCCCAGCTCAATCGATTGCATGCCTGATACCTGCAAAGACAGCAAGATCAATTGCGGAATTTTTATAAATCCATTGACATCGCTCATATCAAAAGGAATTTTCATACTGTATTCAAATATTTTTGCCATCTTCTACTCCAAAATAAACTTCTCTGCTACAGTGTCTCCTAAAAAGAGACCTTGCTTGGTCATGCGAACAATATCCTTGTCAGGCACCAAGAGTCCCTGCTGGGTCAATTCCTCAACCACTGAACCATATTGTTGGTCAAAATTCACACCAAACTTTTCTTCGAAACGCTTCTTGGAAACGCCTGTTTTCTTACGGAGTCCTAGAAACATCTCTTCCTCCATCATTTCTGTCTGACTCAAGCGCTCTTCTTGGACACGCGCATTTCCCTCTTCAATCGCCTGCATATAGTGACGGATAGGCCCATGATTCTTATAGCGAATACCATTGACATAGCCGGATGCACCAGCTCCTAAGCCATAATACTCCGCATTATCCCAATACATGAGATTATGACGACTTTCAAAACCAGGCTTGGAGAAATTGGAAATTTCGTAATGCTCAAAGCCCGCTCGCTCTAACTCCTGAATGATGTATTCAAACATCTCCGCTTCCAGCTCCTCCTTTGGTAGAGGAAGCTTGCCCCGTCTCATCCGATTCATAAAGACTGTGTGATTCTCCAGAATCAAGCTATAGAGGCTCATGTGGGGAATATCGAGAGCAAGAGCCTTAGCGACATTTTCCTGGACCTGTTCCATAGTTTGCGTCGGAAGCGCATAGATGAGGTCGATCGAAATATTGTCAAAACCAGCCAGCTTCAGACGATCGATATTGTCATAGATATCCTGCTCTTGATGGCTCCGACCAATCTTTTTGAGCAAGCGATTATCAAAGGTCTGTACCCCCAATGAAACCCGATTGACCGGTGAATCCTTCAAGACAGCAATCTTATCCGGATCCAAATCACCAGGATTAGCCTCGATGGTCAACTCCTCCATCTGAGAAAGATCAAGCGACTTAGTTAGCTCCTTGAGCAGATAGGCTAGCTGATCCGCAGTTAAGGCTGTCGGTGTTCCACCCCCGATATAGAGAGTCCGTAAATTTGTGATTTCTTCCCGACGAAATTCTTGGATCAAATGATCCAAATAAGCATCGACCGGTTGGTTCTTAATAAAGACCTTCGAAAAATCACAATAAAAACAAATCTGGGTACAAAATGGGATGTGGACATAAGCGGACGTTGGTTTTGTATGCATACTTTTAATTATACCATAAAATCCCCCCGAGTCCGAAAAGAAAAGGGTGGATGAAGCAAGGTTTTCCTTGACAAGAAGGAATGAAAGGAATAAAATAAAGCTAATCACATTCGGAGGTAAGGAGATATGAACAACTAAGTTTCGTTAAATAAGATACTTTATTTAGTGGACTGCTTGTTCTATCTCTTTTTGTGTGCTCTCTCGCCTCTTCTCCAACTATTTGTTGGCTTAATAAGGTCTTTTTCTGTTTGGGTCCACTTGAATACAGCTCTACTAAATAGGTAGAGCTGTTTTTTTGTCCCAGTAGAAAGGAATCTTATGCTAAAACTATCCCACCTCACCATCCGCCATACAAAAGATTTACGCGATCTGGTTCGTGATCTGTCCCTAACCATTCATGAAGGAGAAAAAGTTGCCATTATTGGCGAAGAAGGAAATGGAAAGTCTTCTTTGCTTCATGTCCTCATGTCCCCAAAATCCCTACCAGATTATCTGACAATAGAAGGCGAAATAACCACTTTCTTTCACTCCTATGCCTATATTCCCCAGTCTTTGCCGGAAGCCTTGAAGGGAAAAAGCTTGGAAGAATATTTTTTTGGAGAAGACGAGCTAGACTATGCCACCCTCTACAGACTGGCTGATCAATTGCATTTTGATAGCGACCGCTTTGCAAGCGACCAAGCTATTGGAAGTCTATCTGGAGGAGAAGCCCTCAAAGTCCAACTACTTCACGAACTTTGTCGTCCTCATGAATTACTATTTTTAGATGAACCTTCAAACGATCTGGATTTGGAAACCCTAGACTGGCTCCAGCAGATGATCCAAACGAGCCCCCAAACCATTCTATTTATTTCCCACCATGAGGACTTTTTGACTCAGACGGCGGATACGATCATCCACCTCAGACAGATCAAACACCGCAAGGAGGCTGAAACCATTGTAGAGCACCTAAGCTATCAAGACTACAGTAGCCAAAGGGAGCAACAATTCAAGCAGCAGTCCCAGCAAGCTGCCAACGATCAACGAACCTACAAGAAAACAATGGAGAAGCATCGCCGCGTCCGTCAGCAAGTCGAAACTTCCTTACGAAACACCAAGGATAGCACTGCCGGACGTCTCCTAGCAAAGAAAATGAAGTCCCTCCTCTCACAAGAAAAGCGCTACGAGCGGGAATTCCAATCCATGACTTCCCAACCCTATGATGAGGAAGTCATCAATCTGCATTTTCCTCCCCTCACTCCCTTGTCTCCTCAAAAACGAGTCCTTCTCTTAGATCAGGAAGAGCTCACAATTGGTGATCGGGTCCTGGTCAAGGACCTCTCCCTTACTCTTCAAGGGCAGGACAAGATAGGAATTATCGGTTCCAACGGTGTGGGGAAATCCACTTTCCTAAAAATGATATGGGAAAGTCTACAGAAGAATGAAAGTATCCGCACTGCCTATATGCCTCAAGATTACACTGAACGCCTCCCTTTGACTCAGACACCCGTTCAATTCCTACAGCATTCAGGCGATCGCGAA
>JAWGXY010000025.1:0-18652 GCA_032572035.1 Streptococcus parasanguinis | reverse complement strand
CATCATGAAGGGTAAAATGCGGTTTTCCTTCATTCAACTCTTGACGGCGTTGATACAATTTTGCATCTTCCCATTCTTTTTGCCAAACTGGTTCTTTCGTTGGAAGCCCAGCCCGCATTGGAAAAGCTGTTTTTCCAAGATTCAATGTTTCTTTGAGTTTCATTGTGTCTCCTTATTGATTTAAAAGCTATAAAAAAAAAACACGAGCATCCTAAAAAGGACGATTGCTCGTGGTACCACCTTTGTTCGAGAAGTCGCAAGCGACCTTCTCCTCTCATCCCGTAACGAGGGAAACGTCCGTTCTTACTCAAGGGTTCAGAACGAATACTGTAAAAGGATCATCCATTAAGAGAGAGTGCAGATCTTCCACCATCATCTGCTCGCTAGACCTATCATTAATGGACCTGTTTTTACAAAATTATAAAATATTGACAGATTCACGATTTGCATCATCTTCAGGTTGAACAGTTTCTTCAACCGCAACAACTTCTTCATTTTCATGACGAGCGTGCTCTGCTTCTTCTAAAGCGGATTGAACTTTTTCATTCAAACCTTCAAACGCTTGTGTTGCACCCAATTCTAAATTAGCAGCTTCGATGCGTTTTTGCAATTCTTCGATTTCAGCTGGAGAGAATTGACGAGTCAAATCAATGTTATCATCTTCTGCATGATGATGGTGAACTGATTCACCCAAAGCTTTCTCCACAATTTCACGGAAAGCTTCATCACTTGTTTGAATGTACATAGCTGTTGGACGAAGAATTTCATCCCATTCAGGTGTATCGATAATGCTCAATTGGCTTTCGATTGTTGATTTCAAACGTTGATGGAAGACGCGTGTCTTGTTCTTCAATTCCTCTGTTTCAACGGCAACCTTCTTGGCATTATCCGTTGCATGACGAAGGATTTCATTTGCTTTTTGTTTTGCTTCATCTACTAAGTGCTGTGCATCTTGTTCAGCTTGACGAACAATATTTTCAGAACGTTCGTTAGCTGCTTGTTTGACACGTTCAGCAGTATCTTGTGCAATCAAAACAGATTGACTCAATGAATCTTTCATTTCATCAAAATAGTTTAAGCGTTCTTCAAGAGCTTGAATTTTTGCTTCTTGATCATGATTTAAACGAACAAGATCTTCATAATCGCGAACAACGATATCTAGAAATTCTTCTACTTCGTTCGCATCATATCCTCTAAATTTAACGCCAAAAGTTTTATCTTTAATTTCTAAAGCAGTAAGAGCCATAACTCCTCCTCATTTTTTACTTAAGAGTACTTCAACAGTTACTTTATATTTTCCACTCTTTGAAATACCATTTTCAGAAACAATTTTAAGACGCCCAAAGCGTCGGACACTGACTAAATCATTCAGACCTACAGCATAGCTAACATTGGAAGTAGTCGCATAGTTAACTTTCACTAGACCAGAACTAATCAACTGACTAGCTTGTGAGCGCGAAAGCTTGAAGGTCCCAGCAATCACCTTATCTAACCGATAACTCGACACGAGAATATCTCGTTGCTGGCTTTCTTCCTCTACGATCATTTGTTCAGAGAGAGGAACTTCCCTCAGCTTAACAGGTACCCGAGAAATTTTCTGGATGTGATCCATGAAATAGTGAACAAAACGCTGTTCAACAAATACTTGGATCTTTCCATCACTCGTCAGAATATCTCCAAAGGACTTGCGCTCCACACCTAATTGGTGAACAATGGTCCCCAGTACCTGAGAATGGGTCAAGTGATGAAATTTTGAAGCATAGACCATTTCCAATAAGGCCAGATCAAAGTCACTTGAATCCAATTGGTAATAATCCGGAGCAACAATAACCTTGGCATACTCCATTTTCTGCTCATCGCTGGAAGCAAAGACCTGTAATTGGTAGCTTGCCGCGACATTTCGTAAAATAGTGACCTGATGAGGGTTTAAAAAGCCCGTCACCTCAACAGAATAGCGTTCCACCACTCTTTCAGACAATTCAATACAACGATCAATGAATTCGTGATCTTCGCGATTGAAATGTTGGTAAATCTCTGTCTGTCCCATCGTATTCTATCCAATCAAAAGTAGGAACAAGCGGGCTAATAACTGATTCATCAAGTTCAAGACCAAAAGTGCTACTAGAACTGTAAAATCCAAGCCCCCAAACTGCAATGGTAACTTTCTAAAAAGGCTCAAAAATGGTTCAACTAGGCGGTGAACCATTTGTCCAAGAGTACTCTGAGGTGCCCCAGGGAACCAAGATAGTAAGGCATAGATGACAAGAATGATGGAATAGATTTGAATGATATTTGATAAGTATTGAAAGATAATCATCTTAACGATTACGTTTCATATCATAGTCGAATTCTGTCACTTCCACATCATTTGGAAGGCGGATATCTTCAATGTTAACGACAACATTAATTGGAGTCAACAAGTACATGGTACTTGCAACACGACGAAGATTTCCTGCTAAAACATAACGAGCCCCATCCAAATAATCTAAACAACGACGTGCTTGTACTTCTGTCATATATTGGAAGTCAATCAAGATACTCTCATTAGATAGTAATAGATCAACAATTTCAGTCGCTTCCTCGTATTTGCGGGGATAGCGTACATCAATGGTAATCTTTTCATCTGTATTTGCACGATTAGCAGCCAATTCACGTTGACGTTCATGCAAGCGAGTAATATTTTCAGATGTATTTTTCGTTGTTGAAACAGGTTCCTTCACTGCCGCTGTAGACACTGGAGTCGTAACAGGTGCGACAGGAGTCGGTTTTGGTTTTACTGGTTCTCTTTGACTAATCTGTGGACGTGGAGAAGTCACTTGAGGAGTCGGCTGTGGCTGAGGAACTGGTTGTGTTTCCGCCCCAGCTGCCTTTGCCTCGCGAACTTCTACTTCTTCACCGTCTTCTGTGAAGTAGTCAATAAAGTTGTTAAATTTATCTTTTAATGACATAGTTCTTTCCTATTTAAAAAATGATGTCCCAATTCTAACATAAGTCGCTCCATTCGCAATGGCTACTTCAAAGTCACGACTCATACCCATACTTAGTTCTGAAAAAGGCATATTTTTTAATTGTTTCTTTTCTAGTTGTTTCTGAAGTTGGTGAGTTTTTGAAAAAATATCCTGCAACTCTTCTTGACTAGCCTCAAAAGGAGCCATCGTCATTAAACCAACAATTTCAATTTTGTCCAGCTGTGCGATTTCCGCTAAAACATCATCCAGTTCATCGGGTGCAAATCCATGCTTACTTTCTTCACCAGAAATGTTCACTTGGAGGAAACACTTGATTGGGTGTTCTGCTCGCTTTTGAATTTCTTGAGCCAGCTTCACCGAATCCAAGGCATGAAAGTAATCGACGAGATTGATCACGTCTTTTACTTTCCGCCGTTGGAGGCTCCCAATCAAGTGCCAAGTGAGGTCATACTCTTTTAGAGCTTGATACTTTTCTAGGAATTTATCGACACGATTTTCACCGATATGTTGGATACCTGTTTTCACCAGTGCTTCTGTTGTAGCAACATCCACATACTTGGTGACAGCTATCACATTAACTTGATCTTGACGGTTAGCTTTGTTTCTTGCTGTTTCTACTTGTTGCCGAACAAGATCAGCATTCTCTACCAGATTCATGATTAACGATTCCGGAAGAATGGTGGTGTTTCCAATTCATCATCATCTGAAGATGAATCTACGTAACGATCAACTTGATGTGTTGATGTTGGTTCAGTTTGGCGAACGATATTCTCACGACGAATATCCCAATCACCAAAGGCTGAGCCACGGTTTGGTTCTACCGCTGGACGACTTGGAGTTGTTGGCAATTCAACATCTTGTTTCAAATCAAATTCACGGTCAAATGGTGCAGCTTGTGGGCGTTGTTCACGTGGTCCTGTTTTATAAGGACGTTGTGAGGAAGCAATGCCGCTAACACGTTCTACCTTGTCTTGACGGACACCAGTTGCAACAACCGTCACGCGGATTTCATCTTTAAGAGATTCATCAATAGATGTACCCAACCAGATGTTCACTCCGTGACCTGCAGCTTGGTTTACAATTTCTGAAGCTTCTTCAGCTTCGATCAAAGTCATATCCAAACCACCTGTTACGTTGACAATCACGTCTTCTGCACCATCAATTGTAGTTTCAAGAAGTGGAGAGTAAATGGCTTTACGAGCCGCTTCGATAACGCGTTCTTCACCGCTACCAACACCAATACCCATGAGGGCATTCCCCTTGTTTTCCATAACAGTCTTCACGTCTGCAAAGTCAAGGTTGATCAATCCAGGACTTGTGATCAAGTCAGTGATCCCTTGAACACCTTGACGAAGAACGTTATCTGCTTCACTCAAAGCTTCAAGAAGCGGTGTCTTCTTGTCTACAATTTCAAGCAAGTTGTTATTAGAAATAATCAACAATGTATCTACATGTTCGCGAAGTTCGTTGATCCCTTCAATAGCGAAGTTGCCACGTTTTGAACCTTCAAACCCGAATGGACGAGTGACAACTGCTACTGTCAAAGCACCTACAGCTTTGGCAATACGAGCGATGACTGGTGCAGCACCTGTACCAGATCCTCCACCCATCCCTGCAGTGATGAAGACCATGTCTGCACCTTGCAAAGCCTCTGTTAACACTTCTTCGCTTTCTTCAGCTGCCTTACGACCAACTTCAGGTTGACCTCCAGCACCCAATCCACGAGTCAATTTTGGACCCAATTGGATAACTGTTTCAGCTTTTGCACTTGAAAGTGCTTGAACATCTGTATTAGCTGCGATGAATTCTACACCGGCAACGCCTTCGTCAATCATACGATTGATGGCGTTACCGCCACCGCCACCGACACCGATTACTTTAATTACTGCACCTTGTGCCGCTGCTGTGTCAAATGAAAATGTCATAAATACTTACACTCCTTAATCAAACATATTACCGATCAAATTTTTCATTCGGTCTGTGAATGTAGTTTTTGGTTCTTGTTTGCTATCATTGCTTGCTGCTGGAATTTCTTGAGCATCCACTGGAGATTCAATCTTCTCAGCATTGTATGCAGGTACTACCGGTTGTGCTGGAGCAGCAGGTTGTGGTTGTACTTGTGGTTGAACTGGACGATCAAATTGAATCGGTTGTTGACGCAAGACTTCGTCTCCATGAACCGCAGCTTGAGCAATAATATCCACATCTGTCAAATTGCCTGCATATTCAGACAAGCTAATTACATGGGCAAAAGCTGGATTGCGAATTCCAATTTGATTTGGAACAAACAATTTCACATTTACACCAAAGACTTCTTGAGCCAATTCTTCAACACCAGGAAGGATCGCACCTCCACCGATAATCACAATACCACCAGGAAGATCCAACAAATGTCTTCTCTCAAGGTCTTGTTTGATTTGCTCAAAGATGTGTTTAATACGTGCTGAAATGATTTCAGCTAAGTACTTCTCAGTCACTTCAACTGGCTCTACTTCACCGATGACTTCTACATGGAAGACTTCGTTTCCAGCAGATGGCACATAGGCCTCACCATAGTTGAACTTCAAGCCTTCTGCCAATTTTTGAGAAGTTTTCAATACTTTAGAAATATCTTTGGTAACATAATCGCCACCTTCTTGGTAGATATTTGTAAATTGAAGTTCTTGGCTACGAACAGATGCCACCGTTGTTTGGCCACCACCCATATCGATCACCGTTGCTCCGAATTCACGTTCGCCTTCATTCAAGACTGTTTTAATCATCGCAAGCGGTGAAATGATGATATTTTCAACTTGTAAGCCTGCACGTTCAACTGTTTTACGCAAATTGTGCAAGATTGTACGAGGTCCTGTATAAAGAAGGCCACGCATTTCAAGTCGGATCCCCATCATTCCGCGTGGATCGCGGATTCCTTGGAATCCATCTACTGTGAATTCTTCAGGAATGAAGGTGATTACTTCACGATCCGGTGTCATGCTTTTTGTGAGTGCAGATTTGACAACATTTTCAACATCTGCATCTGTGATTTCTTTTGAATCACTTGTGACTGGAATCATTCCTTGAGTTGCTTCGATTTGTAGTAAGTTTGCAGGCAACCCAACATTGACTAGATTGATTGAAATCCCTGCTTTTTCTTCAGCTTGGCTGATTGCATTTTTAATTGCATTTGAAGCAGCTTCGATATCTACTATAATTCCATCTTTGACGCCAGCACTTTTTGCATTGCTGACTCCAATTACATTCATTTCTCCATTGACATGTTCTGCCACCAATACTTTTATTGAACTAGTACCGATATCTAAACCTGTAAAAAAGCCGTCTCTAGCCATTACACCAGTCCTCTCTCTTTATTTGTTTTCACTTTACATCTATTTATAGCCCTTTTAGTTGGAACTATCCAAACTTCATTATATCACAAAGAAGCCTAAAATGGACATTTTTTCTTCAATTATTTGAGATAATTTATGGGCTTTACTGATTCCCAGAAGAATTCTCCCCTTCTGGATTCTGTTCTTGATTCTGTTCTTGGCTTGCTTCCTCAGAATGTTCATTCTGATTTTCTGTACTTTCAGCCTTTTCTTTCTCAGCTTGCTCTTTGGCATCTGCGATGGATTGTTCACTATAGCTGAAAACTCCAGCCTCCATATCGATAGTCGAATCATCGTCTAATTGCTTACTAATGGCTTTATAATAAGGAAGCTTGCGGGTAATTTGGGAAACAGGCACCAAGATTTTATTATCGTTTTTCATAGTGATGGTCACCAGATCCTTGGTGACCTTGCTCGGAGTCAGATCTACCGAAACAATTTTATCCGTAATGGAAGAAGATATAGACTTCATTTCTTGGACAAATTGTCTAACCAATTCTCGATCTGAGAATTTTAAACTAATATAGGAGGACGGCAATTCCGAAGCTGGAGTTACTGTCTCAACGACTTCTCCATTTTCCAATACTGGATAGTGGTCTTCTCCGGTCACATAATAGGCAACCACTTTGTGTTCCACGATATTGACTTTAAAGGTCACCGGGAATTGATAATGCATGTGAACCTCTTTGATCCATGGACTAGCGGTTTTCATATTTTGTTCATAGACCGATTTATGAAGGAAGGTCGTCAGAGTATAATCTTCTTCTTTGATGCGACTTTTTTCATACAAGAGTTGCTGGTCAACCGCTTTATTCCCTGAAAATTCAATCACTTTCTGTGTGGACAAGGGGCTTAAAAAGTAGATTGAGAGAAGGGCGACAATCGAGCTGATTCCGATAACCGGAAGGGCACGATAGATGTGGCGTTTTGCCACTGTCGGTTCCTTCTTTGGTTTTTTCGTCTTCAAGCCTTTAAAAAATGAAGGCTTTTTCTCTTGCTTCTCTGAAGGATCTAGCTCCTCTATAGCTGGATCATCCTTTTCTCCTTCTGAACTTTCTCCATCTGCTTCTGGATCCTCTTCGACCTCAGATTCATTTTCCTCTTCAGACTCTTCTATTTCTTCTTCAGATTCTTCCTCTGAGACGGAAGCTGTTTCTTTTTCTGAAAGGTCTTCGTCTTCTTGTGCTTCTTCTCTTTCAGTTTCCTTTTTTTCAGCTTCTTCCGCTTTTTCAAGCGCTTTTTTTTCTAAATATTCTTTGTTTCTTTTTTGCCAGGCTGACAATTCTGTAATTTTGTCATCCGTTGGCGTTTTTTTATTGTCGTCCGTCATCTTTTCCCTTACTGATATCTTTTTGAAGCAGACCATAAAAATCGTCTAGTGAAAGGAGTTCTGTCGATTTTTCCATTGCTTGGTGGTAGACTTGGCTTTGCTTCAACATTTCTTGTATGGTTTCATTAAAGGTTTCGAGCGTCAATTGCTCTTCCTGCAATTGCTCTGCATAACCTTTATCCACAAAATATTGGGCATTTTCAATCTGATCGCCACGGCTGGCTTCTTTTCCTAGCGGTACAATCAAATGAAGTTTGTTCATAGCTAAGAGCTCAAATAAGGTATTGGCCCCACCCCTAGTCACTACTAAATCAGCCTTCTGGAGCATTGGCAAATACTGATCGGTTACATAATCCACTCGATACAAGCCACCCTCAGCCTGATTCAATGTTGAATCGCCCGTCAAATTGATGATATTGTAGTGCTGCAAGAGCTCTGCTTTGTGCTCTGTCACAAATTCATTAAAGACACGCGCACCGGCTGATCCTCCGACAAAGAGAAGGGTCGGCAAGTCTTTTCGGAAACCTTTTGTTTTTTCTTCTAAAACTTCTGAAGTTGGCGGAATATGATCTGTGACCTTGGTTACCGCACCGATATGCTCACTCTTTGTCAAACCATGTGCTTGCTCAAAAGTCGTGTACATCTTGGTAGCAAATTTATAAGCAATTTTATTGGCCAATCCCATAGAAAGATCGGACTCATGGATATAGACAGGAACACGCGTGAGACGAGCTGCGATCACCGGCGGTACAGAGACAAATCCCCCCTTTGAGAAGAGAACTTGTGGACGCACACGAAGCAGGATTGCAATGGACTGGAGCGTTCCCCAAGCCACCTTGAACACATCCATCATATTTTGGAAAGAGAAATAGCGGCGCAATTTCCCCGTTGCAATTGAATGGAAGCGCACGTCTAAGCCAGACTTTTTGATCTCTTGGTATTCGATTCCTTTTTTGTCCCCAATATAATGGACTTCCCATCCATCTTCGATAAATTTTGGAATCAAGAGGAGATTAAGGGTCACATGTCCCACGGTTCCCCCACCAGTAAACATTATTTTTTTCATCTTATTTCAACCCTTTTACTGTAGCAAGGAATTCATCCCCACGCACTTCAAAATTCGGATACATATCCCAGCTGGCATTAGCAGGACTTAGTAGTACAACATCTCCGGGGCTAGCCAAATCGAAGGCTTTCTTTGTAGCATCCGCTACATCTGCCGCATCAACATAAGGGACGCCAGCTTTATCTGCTGCGCGTTTCACTCGAGGAGCTGATTCCCCTAGAATCACCATTTCCTTTAAGCCAGTAATGTGAGGCACCAATTCATCAAATTCATTGCCACGATCGAGACCCCCTGCAATCAAGATCACCTTGCTGTTATCAAAACCAGAAAGAGCTTTTTGTGTTGCTAGAATATTAGTCGATTTACTATCATTATAGAATTTGACACCTTGAATCTCATCCACATATTGAAGGCGGTGTTTCACACCCCCAAAGGCCGACAAGGTTTCTTTAATGACCTCATTCTCCACACCACGGACTTTTGCAACTGCAATCGTTGCCAAGGCATTCTCTACATTGTGGCTACCTGGAACACCCAGTTCATCTGCTCGCATAACAACTTCTCCCTTAAACTTGAGAAGTCCATCTTCCAAATAAGCCCCATCCACCTTTTCGACCGTTGAAAATGGAAGGACTCTTGCCTTGGTTTTTGTAGCGAGTTCCTTGGCCAAATCTTGATTGAAGTTTAAGACAATGACATCTTTTTCTGTCATATTCTTTTGAAGATTCCATTTGGCAGCTACATAATTTTCAAAAGAACCATGATAGTCGATATGGGTTGGCATAAGGTTGGTAATCACTGCAATCTCTGGATGGAAGGCTTCAATTCCCATCAATTGGAAAGAAGACAATTCCATGACCAGAACGTCCTTTTCTGTTGCTGTTTGTGCAACTTGACTAGCTGGAAAACCGATATTCCCAGACAATAGACCACCTTGGCCGGCAGCCGTCAAGACTTCCCCGATCATGGTTGTCGTCGTCGTTTTTCCGTTTGATCCTGTAATCCCAATAATTGGCGCATCCGAAATCAGATAGGCCAATTCCACTTCAGTGAGGACTGGAATGCCCTTTTCAAGCGCTTTTTCGACCATCGGATTCGTATAAGGGATTCCTGGATTTTTGACCATGACTGCAAAGTCTTCATCCAACAACTCCAGAGGGTGACCTCCTGTCACAACTTTAATCCCTTCTTCCAGTAAACTTTGTGCTGCTGGATTTTCTTCAAAAGGTTTGCCATCATTGACGGTCACAATCGCTCCTAAGCGATCCAACAAACGGGCAGCTGACTCGCCTGACTTAGCCAAACCTAATACAAGAACCTTTTTATTTTCAAATTGTTTCACAAATTTCATGATTTCTTCGCTCCATTTTTATCACTCTCTATTTTACCTTTTTTTAGCAAAATTAAAAAGCCCAAAGGGCTTTAAAAATCACGTCACCGTTTATTTTTTCTGTTTGGTCGTCATTTTGGAAATATCTACCAAAGCCAGGTAGCCAACAAAGGCTAGAAAGGCACCGACAAAAAACTCGGACGGTAGTTGGAATATCTGAAAAATGGCTAGACAAGCAAGAACGATAAAAGAGACGATCAAGACCACCATTGTGACACTGTTTAAGGTACCACGAATACTCTTTGGGGTCATAAAAAGGTAAAAAAGGAGAATCAAAATCCCTAAGATAAAATAGACCATTTTGTTTCTCCTTTCTTTTCGTATTATTCAGCAGCTGCTGATTTTTTCTTTTTATTTGCTTTTTCGCGTTCTGCTTTATTCAAGATCTGTTTACGCAAACGGATAGATTCAGGTGTTACTTCCATGTACTCATCGTCGTTCAAGAACTCAAGAGATTCTTCCAAGGTCAAGATACGAGGAGTCTTGATAACCGCTGTTTGGTCCTTGGTAGCTGAACGGACGTTGGTCATTTGTTTTGCTTTCGTAATGTTGACAGTCAAGTCGTTCTCACGAGAGTTTTCCCCAATGATCATTCCTTCGTAAACTTCTGTACCTGGATTGACAAAGATCGTACCACGTTCTTCAATAGACATGATCGAGTATGTCGTTGCTTTTCCGTTATCGATGGAAACAAGAGCACCACGGTGACGTCCACCAATTTCTCCTGGAATCACTGGCAAGTATTGGTCAAAGGTGTGGTTCATGATTCCGTAACCACGTGTCATTGACAAGAACTCTGTTGAGTATCCAATCAACCCACGCGCTGGAACAAGGAAGACCAAACGAGTTTGACCGTTACCAGTTGCGACCATATCCAACATTTCACCTTTACGTTCAGAAAGGCTTTGGATAACAGATCCTTGGTATTCTTCTGGTGTGTCGATTTGTACGCGCTCAAATGGTTCACATTTGACACCATCAATTTCCTTGATGATAACTTCTGGACGAGATACTTGCAATTCGTATCCTTCACGACGCATGGTTTCAATCAAGATAGACAAGTGCAATTCCCCACGTCCTGAAACTGTCCATTTATCAGGTGAGTCCGTCGGGTCAACACGAAGAGAGACGTCTGTTTGCAATTCTGCTTGCAAGCGTTCTTCGACCTTACGAGAGGTCACCCATTTCCCTTCCCGACCTGCAAATGGTGAGTTGTTGACCAAGAAGGTCATTTGAAGGGTTGGCTCATCGATGTGAAGGATTGGAAGTGCTTCTACTGCGTCAGTTGGTGTGATGGTTTCTCCAACGAAGATATCTTCCATACCAGAAATAGCGATCAAGTCACCAGCTTTAGCTTCTTGAATCTCGCGACGTTCCAAACCAAAGAAACCAAAGAGTTTGGTCACACGGAAGTTTTTAGTTGTACCATCCAGTTTAGAAAGGGTAACTTGGTCCCCAACCTTAACTGTACCACGGAAGACACGTCCGATACCGATACGACCAACGAAGTCATTGTAGTCAAGAAGAGACACTTGGAATTGAAGGGGCTCATCTGAGTTATCAACTGGAGCTGGGATGTGATCAATAATGGTATCAAAGATTGGCGCCATAGTCTTTTCTTGATCTGCTGGATCATCTGACAAGGAAGATGTTCCGTTGATCGCTGATGCATAAACAACTGGGAAGTCAAGCTGGTCATCATCCGCACCTAGCTCGATGAAGAGTTCCAAGACTTCGTCTACTACTTCTGCTGGACGAGCAGATGGCTTATCGATTTTATTAACTACAACGATCGGCACAAGGTCTTGTTCCAAGGCTTTTTTCAATACGAAACGAGTCTGAGGCATAGTTCCTTCGTAGGCATCTACGACCAATACAACCCCGTCAACCATTTTCATGATCCGTTCCACTTCTCCACCGAAGTCCGCGTGTCCTGGTGTGTCCATGATATTGATCCGAGTTCCGTTATAAGCAACGGCTGTATTTTTAGCAAGAATGGTAATCCCACGTTCTTTTTCAAGATCGTTTGAGTCCATTGCACGTTCTTGCAATTCTTTACGTTCATCCAAGGTGTGCGATTGTTTCAACAATTCGTCTACCAAGGTTGTTTTACCATGGTCAACGTGGGCAATGATCGCAACGTTACGAATATCTTCTCTTAATTTTGTCATGATTTCCTCTATATAATTTTAAATAATATTTCTAACTGAACAATTATACCACAGTCCCGTTTAAAAAACACAGTTCAGCTAGTTGTAAATGTTTTCATCCTCATTTCTTTTCTCCGACTCGATTTCCTTTTCATTTCATGATACACTGATGATAAGAATTTCAGAAAAAGAGGCTCCCATGAGATTAGATCAATTGATGGCAGACCATCATTACGCTCGCAAAGACATCAAACAACTTCTGGCCCGAAGGCAAATCTTGGTCGATCACCTACCAGCTAAAAAACTGTCACAAAACATCGACCCTGGACTCCAAGAGATTCAAATAGGGGAACGGCTCATTCAGGAACCGCGTCACCACTACTACATGCTCCATAAACCAATTGGAGCCGTGACTGCCAAAAGAGATGCCCAGCATCCAACAGTAATCGATCTGGTAGATCCCCAACAAGAATATCCAGATCTTTATCCGCTTGGTCGCCTCGATCGCGATACCAGTGGTTTGCTCCTCCTCACAGATAATGGCCCCTTAGGCTTTCAACTGCTCCATCCCCAATACCATGTGGAGAAGGTCTATGAGGTAGAAGTCAATGGCCCGCTTTATGCAGCCCACATCGAGCAATTTCAGAATGGGATTTCATTCACAGACGGTCCTATCTGCAAGCCGGCTTCCTTGACCATTCTAGAAAGTACCCCCAGCTGCAGCAAGGCCCAGGTCCGAATCTCAGAAGGAAAATACCACCAAGTGAAAAAGATGTTTTTAGCCATTGGGGTCAAAGTAATGACCTTAAAACGCTTGTCTTTTGGCCCCTTCACCTTGGATCCTCAGTTAGCCCCTGGAGAAAGCCGACCTTTGAATGAGGTAGAGCTCACATGGGTCAAAGATTTCCTTGAAAAAACAAGATAAAAAAGCTCTAACCACACATTTGCTGCAGTTAGAGCTCTTTTTATTAAGCGTCTTTTTTCACTTTCCCATTCCAAGAATCAAGACCATAAGACAAGACATAAATGTCTGTATAACCTTTTTTCTTGAGAAAGAGAGCCGCATTGGTTACTCGAGAACTACGGCTATTCTCATAGAGCAAAATTGGTTTGTCTTTGCGCAAGGCTGCAAGACTCAATTTCAACTGAGTAGAAGGAATGTTGCGTGCTCCTAAAATATGCTTGGCATGAAACTCAGCTGGCTCTCGCAAGTCAATCAACTGCCCTTGACGAATCAGCTCTTCAAAGGTTGCATTGTCCACAAATTTAGCAGCTTTACGGATGCGGAAATAATTAAACGCCATCCATCCAAACGCTCCTAAAATAACCAACCAAACAATGATATTTCCCATTACTCTACCTCACTCTTTTTCAAAAATTCTAATTCTTGCTTGTGTTCTCTTCTTAAAACGGTATCGGCTTCTAAATAATCGAGCCGCTCCATCAGGCCTGCATCATAAAGACGTTGAAGCTCAATTTTCATCAATTCGATGTCATAGAGGCGCTTCCCTACGTAAATGATGATTCCAAAACGTTTTAAAAATTGTTGAACATCATACAGGTTTTTCATGTTCATTATTGTATCAAATTTAGAAAGGCTTTACAAGATTTTCAAGCAAATGATGAAATTTTCCGATTGTTTTACGAATAAATAAGTATGATCAACTTTTATTTTTTTACCATCGGTACTTGTATCGCCTCTTTTTTGGGGCTCGTTGTAGACCGTTTCCCAAACCAATCTATTCTCGCTCCTCGCAGTCATTGTGATCACTGCCAGCACGTCCTTGGCGTTTGGGATCTAATCCCCATTATCTCGCAACTACTGCATCGTTTTCGCTGTCGCTATTGTCATCAGACCTACCCATTTTGGTACTGCCTTTTTGAGATCTGGAGTGGCCTGATCTTCTTAGCCTGTGCCAATGGTTTTCTTTCTCTGCCTCAACTTCTGACGTTACTCGGATCTGCTATTTTAGCCATCTATGACCTACGCTTTATGGAATACCCCTTGGTCATCTGGTGTTGTCTCCATGCCTTAGTCCTCTTTTTATCCGCTAGTAATCTCCTCATGCTGGTCTTTTTACTCCTTGCGATCGGTGCCCACTTTTTCTTTATTGGAATGGGGGCGGGAGATTTTCTCTTACTCGCCACCTTCTCACTCAGCTTTTCTTCTGCCAAGATCCTCATTCTCATCCAGATCGCATCCATCTTAGGCATTCTCTTCTTTGCTCTCAAAAAAGAAAGAGACCGGATTCCCTTTGTTCCCTGTCTCTTTCTCAGTTATCATGCTTTACTGCTTTATACTATTCTTTACAGATAAGATTCTTATTTTGCAGCTTTTGCTTCTAGATAATCGGCAATAGCAGCCACGTCCTTGTCCCCACGACCAGAAACGTTGATGATGATAATCTTGTCTTTATCCAATTGTGGAGCACGTTTGACCGCTTCTGCAATCGCGTGTGAGCTTTCAATGGCTGGAAGGATCCCTTCTGTCTTACTGAGGAGAAGAAGAGCTTCTACTGCTTCATCATCTGTCGCTGCTACATATTCAACACGACCAGAATCTTTAAAGAAGGCATGCTCTGGACCAACCCCTGGGTAGTCCAAACCAGCAGAAATCGAGTAAACTGGCGCTACTTTTCCATCTTCGCTAAAGACAGCGTAAGTCTTCATGCCATCGACAACTCCTACAGTCCCTTTGGTCATGGTAGCGGCGTGCTGATCGGTATCCAAACCATGACCAGCTGCTTCAACACCGACCAATTTGACTTCTTCATCACCTACATATTGGGAGAAGGCACCAATGGCATTGGAGCCACCACCGACACAGGCAATCACATAGTCTGGCAAACGGCCTTCTTTTTCCAAGATTTGACGTTTAGATTCTTCACTGATTACTTTTTGGAATTCATGCACAATGGTTGGGTAAGGGTGAGGTCCAACAGCAGAACCCAAAACGTAAAAGGCATCCAGATCCGCCATCCATGCTCCAAACGCCGCATCAACGGCATCTTTCAAGGTCTTAGTACCGGTTTCAACCGCATGGACGGTTGCCCCCATCATTTCCATGCGGAAGACATTCAAGCGTTGGCGTTCCACATCTTCTGCCCCCATGTAAACATCACAGGCCATGCCAAACTTAGCTGCCGCTGCTGCTGTAGCCACACCGTGTTGACCAGCTCCTGTTTCAGCAATCACGCGCGTTTTGCCCATGCGTTTAGCCAAGAGGATTTGCCCCAAGACGTTATTTAATTTATGCGAACCTAGGTGATTCAAGTCTTCGCGCTTCAAATAAATTTTTGCCCCACCTAAATGTTCTGTCAAACTTTCCGCAAAGTAGAGCGGTGTTTCCCGACCAGAATAATCTTTCAAATAATGTTTGTATTCTGCAATAAATTCTGGGTCATTTTTATACTGTTCAAAGGTTTCCTCTAATTGATTGAGCAAGTTTTGAATGGGTTCTGGTACGAAAGATCCACCAAATTGTCCAAAATAGCCTTTTGTTTCTGTCATGATTGTGTCCTCTTTTCTCTATCTTCAATCTTGTTTATGATCTTTTTCTCTCGCGGGTCCTTTGAGCTGCAGTCTCACTGGGTTCCTTTGAGATACAAAAAACCTCACACAGAAAAATCTGTGTGAGGACGATTCGATACCGCGGTGCCACCTCAATTGTAGGAAGACATTCTTTCTCCCACATCTCTGACCTGTCTAACAACAGGGTGCACGATAAGGTGTGCTCACCGAATTTTTATTGTTTCAAATTCATCATCATAAACGCATCAGCCCATTTCAAGATTCACCACTGCTTGTTCGCAATCACCACAAGCTCCCTGGAAGTGAGAAAAATCTCTACTTTTCTGATGTCTTGAAGCTATTATAGCTCCCACTTCTGACTTTGTCAACAAAAATTTTAAAAAGTGGTTAAAATGTTCGGATTTTACATTTCTCCATTTTTTGCTAGCAATCGTGCTCTGCAATACTGAAAGCCTAAATAAGTCAGATAAGCCCCTAAGGTATTGCTCCACAAATCATCTAGCTCAAAGACACGATTGGCATCAAACAAGAGATCTAACAGAACTTGGCTGCATTCAATCCACAAGCTCATGACAAAGCCGAAACACAAGACCCGTCTGCGACTCCTCAACCAGGGCCATAGCCAGAGGAGTTGAAAGACTAGCGGGCTTAACAAAAAGATATTGGCTATATTTTGGAGAATGACCTTAATGAGTTGGAGGACACTGGTGATCTGACCAAGATTCATCACCGAATTAAGAGGAACCAGCAGGACGACGATACGACCGAAATGTTGAATACCCGGTGTTTCCATACCTGGCTCTGGCTGTTGGGGCAAAAAACACATCAAACACAAGAGGATAAAATAGAAGAAGCTGCCACTCCGTAACAGCCTTCTTCCTCTTTTTGTTAGTTCTGTATGATCGATCAGCCCTTGTTTAAGGTTGCGCATGTTCAACAATCGCTTTCTCCCGATCCCGTTTCATGGTATTTGAACGCAATTGGCCACAGGCTGCATCAATATCTGTACCGTGCTCTTGACGCACTACACAGTTAACACCTTGTTTTTTCAAGGTATCATAGAAGGCCATGACCCGTTCTTTTGGACTCCGGCTATATTGGTCATGCTCACTGACAGGATTATAAGGAATCAAGTTGACATAAGACAATTTCTTGATATTCTTGAGCAATTCTGCCAACTCTAAGGCTTGCTCGACTCCATCATTGACTTCATTGAGCATGATGTACTCAAAGGTCACCCGACGGTTCGTAGTCTCAATATAGTATTCAATCGCCGCAAACAATTTTTCAATTGGAAAGGCCCGGTTGATCTTCATGATGCTAGAGCGCAAGTCATTGTTTGGTGCATGAAGAGACACTGCCAAATTGACCTGCACACCTTCATTTGCAAAGTCACGAATTTTATGAGCCAAACCAGAAGTTGACACGGTAATATGGCGAGCACCAATCGCTAATCCCTTGTCATCGTTGACCGTCCGGATAAATTTCAAGACATTGTTATAGTTGTCAAATGGTTCTCCGATCCCCATGACAACGATATGGCTGACCCGTTCATCTTGGCCACGTTCGTCAAAGTATTTTTGGACCAACATGATTTGAGACACGATTTCCCCATTGTTCAAATCGCGTTGTTTTTTGATCAAACCAGATGCACAGAAGGTACAGCCGATATTGCATCCGACCTGAGTGGTGACACAGACTGACAAGCCATAGTGCTGACGCATCAAGACGGTTTCAATCAACATGCCGTCTGGCAATTCAAAAAGATACTTGACCGTTCCATCTGCTGACTCTTGCACGATCCGTTGCTTAAGTGGGTTGACGACAAATTGATCATTTAACTTTGCAATCAAATCCTTAGAAAGGTTGGTCATTTCTTCGAAAGACTGGACGCGTTTGCGATAGAGCCATTCCCAGATTTGTGCTGCACGGAATTTCTTTTCGCCGTTTTCTTCCGCCCAATCAATCATATCTTGGCGTGTTAAACTATAAATGGATGGTTTCATTCTTTCTTACTCCTCTTTTTGTCGAATCACAAAATGACGTTTGTTGTTCGTCTTCGTTGTTTTTTTGGTCTCAGCAGACGGTCTTGTTTTTTTCGAGTTATTGGCTGACTGTCCCTTGTCGCGTTCTCGTTTTTGGAAACGATCTTTTTGTTTGCGATTGTGCGAACGCTTCTTCGGCTCTCTTTCTTCTGATTGAGCTTTTTTGACCGGTGATTTCTTATCAAAGGAAGCACGATGAGGTTCCTTATTTTCAAGGACAAAATAAGCGCAACCATAGCTACAATATTCTAACAAATAATCGTCTAAGCGACTTAGTTTATCCATCGTTGCAACATCGCGCTCTTCCTTATAGAAGCCACGCAAGCGCAACTGCTCATTGCTCCAATCACCAACAATGTAATCAAACTTGGTTAAAATCTCAGAAAATCGTTGACCAAATACGGTCGCATCAAATGCTTCTTTTTCATTTTTTAACAACTCAAAGGAGAGGTTTTCTGAAAGGATCTGGTCTCCTACCTGACGAAAGACAGGTCCAGGAAATTTATTGTAATTATATAATTCAGGGTCAATCTCTTTTCGCATAGTGTTCCTTCATCAAAATCTATTTACTGTAACACTTTATTCTATCATAAATTTGATGACTTGCGTCAGATTTGACTAGAAAAGAGTTGAAATTCATTTGAGAACAAAAAGAGAGTGGGACAGAAATCGGTAATTCGTTAGAATTCGATTTCGTCGTCCCGCCTCCGCACAGTTGAGTAGGGCTGTAAAAGCTGATGAAATCAGCGTAGTAGAGCCCACTCAACCACTGCGTCTTGCTCGACAATCCAAAAATAATTGAG
>JAWGXY010000024.1:0-18925 GCA_032572035.1 Streptococcus parasanguinis | reverse complement strand
GCAATCACTGCTTATGATGCGACTCGTGAGCTAGCTTACCGCAATATTGCTAAACTGCAACCATTCTACAATAAAGAGTGGATTGTAGATCAAGGAAACAAATTGGCTGCGACTAGCCCTCTCTTGACCAAGGAAGTCTTGTCTGTGACGGCCATGAAGGGCAATGATTTTGTGACAGAACTGGGGGATACCGACCACATTCTGATCCATTATGCGGATAAGACCAAAGATATCTTTAGCATTTCACCGAAAGATTCAAAAGTTAAACAAGTGAAAGAGTACAGCGTAGCGGAGCTCGGTGAAGTTGTCTACACGCCGAACATGGTGGACAAGGACCGTAGTGATCTCATTGGTGCAATCGTTGAAAAGTTAAGTCCTGTAGAATTACAATCTGATCCAATCTACACACATCTTGGTAGAACAGGACCTAACAAAGTCAATGCCATTAAGAACCTTTACCTCGAAGAAAGCTTCCAAGAAGTCAAAGACAATCTGACTCACTTTGTCAAACAACTAGTTGAAAACCAAGACCATCAATTAAACACAGATGAGGCTGCCAAACGGGCGCTTATCAAGAAAATTGATGATAACAAGGCGGCAGTTCTTTTGGGTCTCTCTTATCTCAACCGTTATTACGGAGTGAAGTTTGATGATGTCCATCTCAAACAGCTCATGTTGTTCAAGCCAGACTTCTATGGTAAGAATGTTGATGTCTTAGACCGCTTGATTGAAATTGGTTCAAAAGAAGACTATATCAAAGGGACTCGTACCCACGATGCTTTCCGTGAAGTCGTGGCTAAATCGACTCTTTCTGGAAATCTTAATGACTTCCTGAAGTACAATATGGATCTCTTTACAAGTGATACAGACTTGAATGATTGGTTTATCAAAGCAACCAAAGACAATGTCTATATTGTGGAGCCAAAAACAACAACTCCTGAGTTTGCCGATAAGAAACATCGAGCATACGAAGGCTTAAATAACGATGTGCATGGTAAAATGATCTTGCCACTCTTGAACTTAAAAGATGCCCATATGTTCTTGATTTCAACCTACAATACAATGGCTTATAGTTCCTTCGAGAAATATGGTAAGAATACAGAAGCGGAACGAAATGCCTTCAAGGCGGAAATTGATAAGGTGGCTAAAGGGCAACAAAATTACCTGGATTTCTGGTCACGTCTCGCAACGGATAAGGTTCGCAATCAGCTCCTGAAGAGCAACAATATGGTGCCGACCCCTGTCCTTGATAACCAAAACTATAAGGGCATCAGTACGGACCGCTATGGGCATACAGAAAGTGGCAAAGATGTTGCTCCAATCCGTGAATTGTATGGTCCAACCGATCGTTACCATGCGACAGATTGGCGCATGGGAGCAGTGGCGCGAATTTATGGAAATCCATATAAAGATGATTCTGTCTTCTTCATGGTGACCGATATGATCAGTGACTTTGGGGTGTCTGCCTTTACCCATGAAACGACGCACGTCAATGACCGTATGGTTTACTTAGGTGGTTGGAGACACCGCGAAGGAACAGATATTGAAGCCTTTGCCCAAGGAATGCTCCAAACACCATCCGTATCCAATCCAAATGGGGAATACAAAGCCTTAGGGCTCAACATGGCCTATGAACGTCCTAACGATGGCAATCAATGGTACAATACCAATCCAAACGATCTTCAATCACGTGATGAGATTGATCGCTACATGAAAGGTTATAACGATACGCTCATGCTTCTGGATTACCTAGAAGGGGAAGCTGTATTGGACAAACATAGTAAGGACTTAAACAATGCTTGGTTCAAGAAGGTTGATAAACAATACCGAGGAGCTAACACCAAGAATCAATTCGATAAGGTTCGACCTTTGAGTGATGAGGAAAAAGCGATTGCTTTAAACACAGTAGATGACCTCATCACCAATAATTTCATGACCAACCGTGGTCCTGGAAATGGCGTCTATAATCCATCTGACTTTGGTTCAGCCTATGTGACTGTGCCGATGATGACAGGTATCTATGGTGGGAACACCAGTGAAGGGGCTCCTGGAGCGATGTCCTTCAAACACAATACTTTCAGGATTTGGGGCTATTATGGCTATGAAAAAGGATTCCTGGGTTATGCTTCGAACAAGTATAAACAAGAGTCCAAACAAGCTGGACTTGCCACTCTAGGAGATGACTTCGTCATTCAGAAGATTTCTGATGGAAGATTCAGTACCCTTGAAGATTGGAAGAAAGCTTACTTCAATGAAGTTGTGACAAGTGCTAAAAATGGAATTCAGGCTATTGACATCGATGGGAAGACCTATAATAGCTATGAAGACTTGAAACGTGCATTTGCTGAAGCAGTGGATAAAGATAAGGCTACTCTAAGTAACGGTTCTGTCAAATTTGACAATACGGTTGCACTGAAAGAAAAAATCTTTAAGAAATTGCTCCATCAAACAGATAGTTTTAAAACGTCTATCTTTAAATAATTGAATTCTCTCATCTGCTGAGCAGGTGAGAGTTTTTTAGAAGAAAAAATGAATAGAGGTGGACAAAGTGTCTAAAAATTAAAAGGAATCAATCGTAGATCGGAAAAATTATCATATTAAAAAAATAACGTAATTTAACAAAAACGCTTTCTTTTCTAGGAAATATTTGACTATTATATCTTTTAGGAGTAAACTAAAGGAGTAAAATTTATTTAAGGAGAATTCATCATGAATTTAACATTTTTAGGTCTTTGTTTAGCCTGTTTTGGTGTGTCACTTGCGGAAGGTTTGATGATGAGCAACCTGTTCAAATCTGCATCTCGCCAACCTGAAATTATCGGTCAATTACGTAGTCTTTTGATCCTTGGTGTTGCCTTTGTCGAAGGTACTTTCTTCGTAACCTTGGTTATGGCCTTTATTATCAAATAGACGCTTCTATTTTAGAAAAGGAGGTGTCAAACCTTGGAAGAAAGTATCAATCCAACGATTACTCTTGGACCTGTATCTTTTAATTTGACCCTACTTGCTATGACCCTGATTTCTGTTTTCGCCGTTTTTGGCTTCATTTATTGGGCCAGTCGAAAAATGTCGATCCGACCAACAGGCAAACAAAATGTGCTGGAATCTGCATATGATTTTGTCGTAGGCTTCACAAAAGGAAATATTGGTGAACATTACATGAAGGATTACTCCTTGTTCTTGTTTGTTCTTTTCCTCTTTCTTTTAGTTGCCAATAACATTGGATTGATGGCAAAACTAGAAACAACCAACGGTTACAATTTGTGGACTTCACCGACCGCTAACCTCGGTTATGACTTTGCCTTCTCATTTTTGATCACCCTGATCGCCCATGTAGAAGGAATTCGTCGTCGTGGTGTGAAGGAATATTTGAAGGCCTTTGTAACACCAGGGTTTATGACACCCATGAATATTTTGGAAGAATTCACGAATTTTGCCTCTTTGGCTCTTCGGATCTTCGGGAATATCTTTGCCGGTGAAGTATTAGCAAGCTTGCTCGTGAATCTATCACATCAAGCTTTCTATTGGTACCCAGTTGCCTTTATTGGAAGCATGGCATGGACTGCATTTTCAATTTTCATTTCATGTATCCAAGCCTATGTATTTACCATGTTGTCATCTCTCTACATTGGTAAGAAAATTAATGGCGAAGAGTAAGTAGAGGAGGAGTAAAAGAATGCATGTATCAATGAGTGAAATTATTGGTAACTTTATTCTCATTGCTGGTTCCTTCCTATTATTAATCTTTTTAGTAAAGAAATTTGCTTGGAACAATATCAATGATATTTTAGAGGCGCGTGCCAAAAAGATTACAGATGATATTGATGGAGCAGAATCAGCTCGTCAAAAAGCTGAGGAACTAGCAAGTAAACGTGAAGAAGAGTTGGCAGGTAGCCGCAAAGAAGCTGCGTCTATCGTCGAAAATGCAAAGGAAACTGCAGAAAAGAACAAATCTCAGATCCTTTCAGAAGCCACTCAAGAAGCAGTACGTTTGAAAGAAAAAGCGCAACAAGAAATTGCGCATAACAAAGAAGAAGCATTGAACAGTATCAAAGGCGATGTGGCAGATCTCACTGTCAATCTTGCCAGCAAATTGTTGAGTCAACAGCTGGATGCTGAAGGTCAACGTCAACTGATCGATCGCTATCTTGATGAATTAGGAGAAGCCTAATGGACAAAAAGCAACTGATGGTGATTGAGAAATATACCCAGCCTTTTGTTCAATTGGTCTTTGAAAAAGGAGAACAAGATCTTGTCTTTGAAAAATTGACCCAAATCAAGGGCATTTTTGAGGAGACTGGACTTGCTAACTTCTTAGCTCATATCGGTGTAGAGTATGAAGAGAAAGCAAAAAGTCTCAGACTTTTTCAACCCTCTGATTCACAATTACTCGACCATTTGATTGAAGTGGTTATTCTCAATCATCGTGAAGCCTTATTTTATGACATTGTAACGATTTGTTTGGATCAGATTCAACTGTTGAGCAACGCATTTGTCGTCACTGTTACGACAGTTGCTGGTTTGGATCCTGTTCAAGAGCAAAAGCTAGTACCCATTATCGAAAGAAAATTTGGGATTCAAGTTCGCTCGATCCAACAAAAGATCGATCCAGATTTAATTGGTGGCTTTGTCGTGACAGCCAATCATAAAACATTGGATACCAGTCTCAAACACCAATTGCAAGTTATAAAATCTAAATTGAAATAGAAAGTGGTGTGAATTTTGGCGATTAACGCACAAGAAATCAGCGCTTTAATTAAGCAACAAATTGAAAATTTCAAGCCAAACTTTGACGTCACTGAGACAGGTGTTGTAACCTACATTGGTGACGGGATTGCCCGCGCTCATGGGCTTGAAAATGCCATGAGTGGTGAGTTGTTGATCTTTGAAAATGGCTCATACGGGATGGCCCAAAACTTAGAAACAACGGATGTCGGGATCATCATCTTGGGTGATTTCACGGATATTCGTGAAGGAGACTCTGTCCGTCGTACAGGTAAAATCATGGAAGTCCCCGCAGGGGATGCCTTGATTGGTCGTGTTGTCAACCCACTTGGCCAACCAGTAGATGGTTTGGGTGAGATTGTGACAGATAAATTCCGTCCAGTTGAAACACCAGCTCCTGGTGTTATGCAACGGAAATCTGTCTCAGAACCCCTACAAACTGGTTTGAAAGCTATTGATGCCCTTGTTCCAATCGGACGCGGTCAACGGGAATTGATCATCGGGGACCGTCAAACAGGGAAAACTTCGATTGCCATCGATACCATCTTGAACCAAAAGGGTCAAGATATGATCTGTATCTATGTGGCGATTGGTCAAAAAGAATCAACAGTTCGTACGCAAGTAGAAACTCTCCGTAAATACGGAGCCATGGATTATACGATTGTGGTAACCGCTTCGGCTTCTCAACCGTCTCCATTGCTTTACTTGGCACCTTATGCCGGGGTTTCCATGGCAGAAGAGTTCATGTATAACGGTAAACACGTTTTGATCGTCTATGATGATTTGTCAAAACAAGCCGTAGCCTACCGTGAATTGTCCCTTCTTCTCCGTCGTCCACCAGGACGTGAAGCCTTCCCAGGGGATGTCTTCTATCTCCACAGCCGTTTGTTGGAACGTTCTGCGAAAGTTTCAGATGAATTGGGTGGGGGTTCTATTACAGCTCTTCCAATCATTGAAACCCAAGCAGGAGATATTTCTGCTTATATCGCAACCAACGTGATTTCGATCACAGACGGACAAATCTTCTTGCAAGATAGTTTGTTCAATGCTGGTATTCGTCCAGCCATTGATGCAGGTTCTTCTGTATCTCGTGTAGGGGGAGCTGCCCAAATCAAGGCTATGAAGAAAGTTGCAGGTACCCTTCGTATCGACCTTGCTTCCTACCGTGAATTGGAAGCCTTCACGAAATTTGGTAGTGACTTGGATGCTGCGACTCAAGCGAAATTGAACCGTGGTCGCCGAACAGTTGAAGTCTTGAAACAACCCGTTCATGAACCATTGACAGTTGAAAAACAAGTCGTGATCTTGTATGCCTTGACTCATGGTTTCTTAGATAGTGTTCCAGTAGACGACATTCTTCGTTTCCAAGAAGAGTTGTTTGATTACTTTGAAGCACATTATCATCAAATCTTTGAGACAATTCGTTCAACACATGATCTTCCAGCAGAAGAAGAACTGGATGCAGCCCTTACAGAATTTGTCAACCAGTCAAATTTCAAATAGAAATAGGAGTGGAAGATGGCAGTTTCATTAAATGATATAAAAAATAGAATTGCATCCACTAAAAATACCAGTCAAATTACCAATGCCATGCAGATGGTCTCTGCTGCTAAACTCGGGAAATCCGAGCAAGCAGCCAAGGATTTTCAGGTTTATGCTGCCAAGGTACGTAAGTTATTAACAGACTTGCTCCATGGACATGAAACAGAAAATGCCAAGTCCCATCCGATGTTGGTGAGTCGCCCGGTAAAAAAGACAGCTTATATCGTTATTACATCTGATCGTGGTTTGGTCGGGGGTTACAATGCCTCCATCCTTAAAACCATGATGGAAATGAAGGCAGAATACCATCCAACTGGAGATGACTTTGAAGTGATCTGTATTGGAAGCGTCGGTGCGGATTTCTTCCGTGCCCGTGGGATTCAGCCGGTTTATGAATTGCGTGGTTTGCCTGATCAGCCTAGCTTTAAGGAAGTTCGCAAGATCATTTCGAAAACAGTCCAAATGTATCAGGAAGGCTTGTTTGATGAGTTGTACGTCTGTTACAACCACCACGTCAACAGTTTGACGAGTCAAATGCGGGTGGAACAAATGCTTCCAATTATTGATTTGGACCCCAATGAAGCGGATAAGGACTATGTATTGAATCTAGAATTGGAATCTAGTCGAGATGCCATTTTAGATCAATTGCTTCCTCAATTTGCTGAAAGCATGATCTATGGTGCCATTATTGATGCTAAAACAGCTGAAAACGCTGCGGGGATGATGGCCATGCAAACTGCAACAGACAATGCCAAGAAAGTCATTGATGAATTAACGATTCAATACAACCGTGCTCGTCAAGCAGCGATTACACAAGAAATTACCGAAATCGTTGCAGGTGCTAGCGCCCTTGAATAGTTGTCGGATACAATTTTAAATACAAAAACAGATGCTTGAAAGAGAACTTTTGAGCAGTAGAAATTACTTAGAATAGGAGAATGACATGAGTTTAGGCAAAATTTCTCAGGTCGTAGGTCCCGTCGTAGACGTTGCCTTTTCCGTTGGAGATAAACTTCCTGAGATCAATAATGCGCTTGTAGTCTATAAAAATGACCAACAAAAATCAAAAGTCGTTCTTGAAGTAGCTTTGGAACTTGGTGATGGGGTCGTACGGACCATCGCCATGGAATCAACCGATGGTTTAACACGTGGAATGGAAGTCTTGGACACAGGTCGTCCAATCTCTGTTCCAGTCGGAAAAGAAACCTTGGGACGTGTCTTCAATGTTCTTGGAGATACCATTGACTTGGATCAACCTTTTGCTGAGGATGCTCCTCGTGACTCCATCCACAAAAAAGCTCCATCCTTTGACGAGCTCTCTACTTCAGAAGAAATTCTTGAAACAGGGATCAAGGTCATTGACCTCTTAGCCCCTTATTTGAAAGGTGGGAAGGTCGGACTCTTCGGTGGTGCCGGAGTTGGGAAGACTGTCTTGATTCAAGAATTAATCCATAATATTGCCCAAGAACACGGTGGTATTTCTGTATTTACCGGTGTTGGGGAACGGACACGTGAAGGGAATGACCTTTACTGGGAAATGAAAGAATCGGGCGTTATTGAAAAAACAGCCATGGTCTTTGGACAAATGAATGAGCCACCTGGAGCACGGATGCGTGTTGCTTTGACTGGTTTGACCATTGCGGAATACTTCCGTGATGTCGAAGGTCAGGACGTTCTCTTGTTTATCGACAATATCTTCCGTTTCACCCAAGCCGGATCTGAAGTATCAGCCCTTTTGGGACGGATGCCTTCAGCCGTTGGTTACCAACCTACTTTGGCAACTGAAATGGGGCAATTGCAAGAACGGATTACGTCAACCAAGAAAGGTTCTGTTACATCCATCCAAGCCATCTATGTGCCAGCCGATGACTATACAGACCCAGCGCCAGCAACCGCCTTTGCCCACTTGGATTCAACAACCAACTTGGAACGTAAATTGGTACAATTGGGGATCTACCCTGCGGTGGACCCATTGGCATCAAGCTCACGTGCCCTTTCTCCAGAAATCGTAGGAGAAGAACACTATGCAGTAGCATCTGAGGTCAAACGTGTCCTTCAGCGTTACCATGAATTGCAAGATATCATTGCTATCTTGGGGATGGATGAATTGTCTGACGAAGAAAAGACCTTGGTTGCTCGTGCTCGCCGGATCCAATTCTTCTTGTCACAAAACTTCAACGTTGCGGAACAATTTACCGGTCAACCTGGTTCATACGTACCTGTTGCAGAAACTGTTCGTGGTTTTAAAGAAATCTTGGACGGAAAATATGACCATCTTCCTGAAGATGCCTTCCGTGGTGTTGGATCGATCGAAGATGTGATTGCCAAAGCTGAAAAAATGGGATTCTAAGAAGAGGTGAAAGATGAGTCAAATGAACGTCCAAATCGTTACACCGGATGGACTGGTTTATGATCATCATGCCGCATTTGTATCTGTCAAGACAATTGATGGTGAATTAGGGATTTTACCTCATCATATCAATACCATTGCGGTTTTGGCTGTAGACCAAGTAAAGGTTCGTCGTGTCGACGATGACAAACATATTGATTGGATTGCAGTCAATGGTGGGATTATCGAAGTAGCTGATAATGTCATTACCATTGTTGCCGATTCTGCCGAACGTGCTCGAGATATCGACATTAGTCGTGCAGAACGTGCCAAACTGCGAGCTGAAAAAGCGATTGAAGAAGCCAAAGATCAGCATTCGGTTGATATGGAACGTCGTGCTAAAATTGCTCTTCAACGCGCCATTAACCGGATTAATGTCGGAAATCGTTTATAAGATATTCAAAATAAGGTGGAGGTTTTGTCCTCACCTTATTTTTGTTGGGAGAGAATCAAAAGAAGAAAGTAAGGACCAAATATGGTATAATAGCTATATGATTCAAATGATTTTTAATCTTTCAAGCCATCTATTGTTTATCTTTTTTGCCTATTACCTATTGTTGAACCTGGTTCAATGGGAAAAGTTTTTAAAAGTAAGTGCTGAAAATGCGGTTAAAATCCGTTTTTTGATCTTGATGATCAGCGTCGGAATAGGCTATCTAGCCAGCTCATTTTTTATCAGTGTCTATGAGATGAGTCGGCAGATTTTTATTGGCCAATTCTAGCCACATTTTATAAAAAATATGGTATGATAGAAAGCGTGACTTTAAGAAATTGGAGAACAATCCCGTATGGAAAAAATAATCGTTAATGGTGGTCATAATCGACTGGTTGGAACCGTCAAAATCGAAGGAGCAAAAAATGCTGTCCTTCCTCTTCTTGCTGCAACAGTTCTAGCAAGCGAGGGCGTGACAACCTTGAAAAATGTACCTGTTTTATCAGATGTCTTTACAATGAACAATGTTGTTCGTGGGTTGAATGCACAAGTAACCTTCAATGAAGAAGACAATACGGTTGTCGTAGATGCGCAAGCAAAATTATCAGAGGAAGCACCTTATAAGTATGTGAGCAAGATGCGTGCTTCTATCGTTGTCCTAGGTCCTGTCTTGGCACGCAATGGCCATGCCAAAGTTTCCATGCCTGGAGGCTGTACGATCGGTAGTCGTCCGATTGACCTCCACCTGAAAGGTCTGGAAGCTATGGGAGCTGAAATTACCCAAACAGCCGGCTATATTGAAGCAAAAGCAGATCGTCTCAAGGGAGCACACATCTATATGGACTTCCCATCAGTAGGGGCGACACAAAATATTATGATGGCGGCAACCTTGGCAGATGGAGTTACTGTGATTGAAAATGCAGCTCGGGAACCTGAAATTGTTGACCTAGCACTCTTGCTGAATAAAATGGGGGCTAATGTTAAGGGGGCAGGAACTGAGACCTTGACCATTGTTGGTGTGGAGAGCTTGCATGGGGCAAACCACAATGTTGTGCAAGACCGCATCGAGGCCGGAACCTTTATGATTGGGGCAGCCATGACTGGTGGAGATGTCTTGATCGAAGATGCCATTTGGGAACACAACCGTCCGCTTTTATCTAAGATGCAGGAGATGGGTGTAACGGTAACCGAAGAAGAAAATGGCATTCGGATTCAGTCGGATATCAGTAAGCTCCGTCCAGTGACGGTTAAAACTCTTCCCTACCCAGGATTCCCAACCGATATGCAGGCTCAATTCACAGCCTTGATGGCCATGGCTAAAGGTGAGTCTACCATGATTGAAACGGTCTTTGAGAATCGCTTCCAGCATTTGGAAGAAATGCGTCGGATGGGTGTTCACTCGGATATTATGCGGGATACAGCTCGTATCGTTGGAGGGGAAAGCTTCCAAGGTGCAGAGGTCATGTCGACAGATTTACGAGCAAGTGCAACCTTGGTCTTGATGGGCTTGGTAGCAGAAGGAGAGACGAAAGTCAGCAAATTAAGTCACTTAGATCGTGGTTATTATCAATTCCATGAGAAATTAGTGGCACTAGGTGCAGACGTGAAACGTGTAGAGGAAGAAGACGATGAAAACTAATCTTCGCTATGTTGGAAAACAGCTAGGAATTGTCCTCCTGTTGGCTGTGATTGGAATCATCATTTTTGCAGTTGGTTTGGTCATTGGTTATGGAGTGATTGGAGATGGAAAAAATCCATGGTCCATTCTCTCTCCGGACACTTGGTCAGAGATCATTGGAAAACTAACAGGCAAATAAGCTTTTAACTAAAATTGAGTAAAAAGGAGAGCAGCGAATCGAGTCAGTGACCCATCTAGCGCTGCTCTTTTTTGGAGAGATGTATGGCAAAACAAACAGTAAGCAAACGAACCAAACAAACCCTAGCAGGTTTTGTGGTGGCAACGGCCCTAGCTATTGGGGGCTATTATTTCAATCAACCGACGGTAAAAGAAGCGACAGATCAGGTTGTTTCGGTGGTGACTAGTAGCCAACAAGAAACACCTAGTAAAGAGTTAGCTAGCTCTGTACTAACGAAATCTGCTCGTTCACAATTAGGAAATGACTTGGAATGGAATGGTGCTGGAGCCTTTGTAGTTAAGGGAAATCGAACAGATCTGGATGCCAGTGTGGCTAGTCAACCCTATGCGGATAACAAGACAAAAGAAGTCAATGGAAAGACTGTGCCTACGGTTGCCAATGCCATCATGACCAAAGCGACTCGCCAGTACAGAGATCGAGATGCAACAGGTAGTGGCCTAACCGATTGGAAACCAGCAGGTTGGCATCAGGTCCATAATTTGTCAGGCGAGTATGACCATGCTGTGGATCGGGGCCATCTATTGGGCTATGCCTTGATCGGTAATCTCAAAGGTTTCGATGCTTCGACTAGCAATCCCAAAAATATCGCTGTACAAACGGCTTGGTCCAATCAAGCCAATGATCCTCATTCCACTGGTCAAAACTATTATGAGACCCTGGTCCGAAAAGCACTGGATAAGAACAAGCGGATCCGCTTTCGGGTGACCTTGATCTACAACCATCCAGAAGATCTGATTCCATTAGGATCACAGATCGAAGCCAAATCAAGTGATGGGACCCTTGAGTTCAATGTTTTTGTTCCCAATGTTCAAAGTGGGATTAGTCTGGATTACCAGACAGGCAAAGTAACCGTTCATCAATAAGCTGGAAAACGTAGTTATTTAAGTTATTTTTAAGAATGGGGTGTTACAATTGCATACCTTCTTTAAGAGAAAGGAGAATGTATGAGAACCATTTTTCGATTTTTCAGAGGAATCCTTCGCATGGCTTGGAGTCTTTTTTGGGGATTTTTCTGGACCATTGCGATCAGTTTTCTCGTCCTAGTGGGGATCATCTATTTCACAGATTCTCCTAGTTCTGGTATGGATGGATTTGGACGAGCTGCCCAAAAGGTTGTCTATCAGGTTGGCAATTTATTTGGTGATCAGGGCTTTTCATCGCGCTTTGGGATGGCACCTAGCTCACAGACCACGCAGACGGACAATCATGAGCATAGTGGCGCTCGCTGGGAAAAAGCGGAAGCTACGGTCTACCTGGATCCCAATATCAGTCAAACTTTTGTAAAAGCTTATCGGGATGCTATTGAGGCTTGGAACCAAACAGGCGCCTTTACCTTCAAGCTGGTTACAAATGAAAAAGAGGCTAATGTGGTCTTGACGGAAATGGATAACGCATCGGTTTCTGCTGCTGGAGAGACTGCCTCTCAGACCAACCTCTTAACCAACCGCTTCACCCACATCACAGTGCGTCTCAATCGCCATTATCTTTTAAATTATGTCTATAACTATAGTTATGATCGAATTGTCAATACAGCTGAGCATGAGCTAGGCCATGCGATTGGGCTGGACCACACTGATGGAGAATCGGTCATGCAACCGGCTGGCTCCTTCTACAGTATCCAGGATACAGATGTGGAAGCAGTCCGACAATTGTACAAGGAAGAATAAAATACAATTTATCATTGAAAAGTTCTGGGCCCCAAGGGCTCAGGATTTTTTTGATGGCTCGTCTTTCCTTGTTTAATATGAAAAAAGATAGTAAAATAAGGACATGATTATTTTACAAGCCAACAAAATTGAACGCTCTTTTGCAGGGGAGGTTCTTTTTGATAATATCAGCCTGCAAGTGGATGAACGAGACCGGATTGCCCTGGTCGGAAAGAACGGAGCAGGTAAGTCTACGCTCTTGAAAATCTTGGTGGGGGAAGAAGAACCAACTTCTGGGGAAATCAATAAAAAGCGCGACCTTTCCCTCTCCTATCTAGCCCAGGATAGCCGCTTTGAGTCGTCCAATACCATCTACGATGAGATGCTCCATGTCTTTGACGACCTCCGTAAAACGGAGAAAACTTTGCGGCAGATGGAGCTTGAGATGGGGGAAAAAACTGGGGCTGACTTAGAAAAACTCATGCAGGACTATGACCGTCTCTCGGAAGAATTCCGTCAGGCAGGTGGCTTCACCTATGAAGCAGATATCCGCGCGATTCTCAATGGCTTTAAGTTCGATGAGTCCATGTGGCAGATGAAGATTGAAGAGCTATCAGGAGGGCAAAATACCCGTCTAGCTCTGGCCAAGATGCTTCTAGAAAAACCAAATCTCTTGGTACTGGACGAGCCGACCAACCACTTGGATATTGAGACCATCGCCTGGTTGGAAAACTATCTGGTCAATTATAGCGGAGCCCTTCTCATTGTCAGCCACGACCGGTATTTCCTAGATAAGGTCGCAACCATTACCTTGGATTTGACCAAGCATTCCTTGGACCGCTATGTCGGCAATTACTCGAGTTTTGTGGAACAAAAGGAGCAAAAACTGCTGACCGAAGCCAAAAACTATGAGAAGCAACAAAAAGAAATAGCTGCTCTCGAAGACTTTGTGAATCGTAATTTGGTGAGGGCGTCGACTACCAAGCGAGCCCAGTCTCGACGCAAGCAGTTGGAAAAAATGGAGCGCTTAGATAAGCCTGAAGCTGGGACCAAGTCTGCCCATATGACCTTCCATTCCGATAAGACATCGGGCAATGTCGTCCTGACAGTAGAAGAGGCAGCCGTCGGCTATGACGATCAAGTCCTGTCAGAGCCCATCAATCTGGATATCCGCAAGATGAATGCGGTCGCTATTGTGGGACCAAATGGGATCGGGAAATCGACCTTAATCAAGTCTATTGTCGGACAGATTCCTTTTATCAAGGGGGAAGCTCGTTTTGGAGCCAATGTCGAGGTGGGCTACTATGACCAGACCCAAAGTAAACTAACCCCTCACAATAGTGTCTTGGATGAGCTCTGGAATGACTTTAAACTGACACCAGAAGTAGAAATACGCAATCGCCTAGGAGCCTTCCTTTTCTCAGGGGACGATGTCAAGAAAACCGTCGGCATGCTGTCGGGTGGAGAGCGGGCCCGCTTGCTTCTAGCCAAGCTGTCCATGGAAAATAACAATTTTTTGATTCTCGACGAGCCGACCAACCACTTGGATATCGATAGCAAGGAAGTGCTAGAAAATGCCTTGATTGATTTTGACGGTACCTTGCTCTTTGTCAGCCACGACCGCTACTTTATCAATCGTGTAGCCACACAAGTCTTGGAACTCTCAGAAGAGGGCTCAACTCTTTACCTAGGCGACTATGACTATTATCTGGAGAAAAAAGCTGAGTTAGAGGCTCTTGCAACAGCACAAGCAGAAGCTGTGCCTGTTTCCTCTACGGAGGAAGTCACCAGCAATGACTATCACTTGCAAAAACAAAATCAAAAGGAACTCCGTAAAATCACCCGTCGCATTGAGCAATTGGAAGCAGAGATGGAAGAGCTAGATCAGAAAATCCAAGACATCACCGAAACCATGCATAGCACCAATGATGCAGCCGACTTAGTTCAACTCCAGAGTGACCTGGACCAACTGACTGTCCAGCAGGAAGCGGTCATGGAAGAGTGGGCAGAACTGTCAGAGCAGGTGGAATAGATGGAAGATTTAGGCAAAGTTTTTCGTGAATTTCGAATCAGTAAAAATTATTCGTTAAAAGAAGCTGCAGGAGAAGCCTGCTCGACCTCCCAGTTATCCCGCTTTGAATTGGGGGAGTCGGATCTGGCTACGTCGCGCTTCTTTGAAATTTTGGACAATATCCATGTGACGATTGAGAATTTTATGGATAAGGCTAGGAATTTTCAACACCATGAGCATGTAGCCTTGATGGCTCAGATTATTCCGCTTTACTATGCAAATGATATTGCTGGTTTTCAAAGGCTTCAAGGAGAACAACTGGAAAAGGCTACAAGTTCGACCAATCCCCTCTATTTTGAATTGAACTGGATTTTGTTACAAGGGCTGATTTGCCAGAGAGATGCCAGCTACACGATGAAGCAACGTGATCTGGAAAAGGTGGCGGATTATCTCTTTCAAACGGAAGAATGGACCATGTATGAGTTGATCCTTTTTGGCAATCTTTATAGCTTTTATGATGTGGATTATGTCACTCGGCTTGGTAGAGAAGTGATGGAGCGGGAAGATTTCTACAAGGAAATTGGTCGCCATCGAAAACTGGTCTTGATTCTAGCTCTGAATTGTTACCAGCATTGTTTAGAACACCGTTCTTTTGAAAGTGCTAGTTATTTTGAAGCCTCTGTGGAAAAGATTATCGGCAAGAGCATCAAACTCTACGAGCGCAATGTCTTTCATTACCTCAAGGGATTTGCCCTCTATCAGAAGGGGCTAGAGAAAGAAGGGAATCAGCAAATGCAAGAGGCTATGCATATTTTTGATGTGCTAGGTCTCCCAGAGCAGGTAGCTTACTATCAAGAACACTTTGATAAATTTGTAATAGATGAATGTTCCTAAATAGGAGAGAGATAAAGGAGATTTTATGAACCGACATGCGGTCCAATTAATTAGTCGTGGAGCGATTACCAAAATTGGAAATATGCTCTATGACTATGGAAACAGTGTCTGGCTGGCTTCAATGGGGACTATAGGAAAGACGGTATTAGGAATCTATCAGATTTCTGAGTTAGTGACAGGGATCCTCGTGAATCCTTTTGGAGGGGTGATTTCAGACCGTTTTTCTCGTCGCAAGATTTTGATGACGACCGACTTGGTGTGTGGTCTCCTGTGTTTGGCGATTTCTTTTATCAGAAATGATCGTTGGATGATTGCGGCTCTGATTGTTGCCAATATTGTTCAGGCCATTGCCTTTGGTTTTTCTCGACCTGCCAATAAAGCCATTATCACAGAGGTTGTTGAGAAAGATGAGATTGTGACCTATAATGCTCACCTGGAGCTGGTCTTACAAGTTGTTAGTGTCGGTTCTCCCGTGTTTTCTTTCCTAGTTCTACAATTTGCCAGTCTCCATGCGACCCTCTTACTAGATGCGCTGACCTTTTTCATTGCCTTTGTCCTAGTGGCATTCCTTCCGAAAGAAGTAGCAAAGGTTCAAGAAAAGAAACAGTTTACCGGGAAAGATATTTTTTCTGATATCAAGGAGGGGTTAGACTATATCTGGCATCAGAAAGACATTTTCTTTCTCTTGTTGGTGGCTTCCGGCGTTAATTTCTTTTTTGCGGCTTTTGAGTTTTTACTTCCATTTTCCAATCGACTTTATGGGGGCAAGGGGGCTTATGCGACCATCTTAACATTGGGAGCTATTGGATCTATTCTAGGAGCACTTGTTGCCAATAAAATTACATCAAGTATGAAAATTCTCCTGTTTTTACTGCTCATGGCAGGGATAGGAGTGTTTATGATGGGTTTGCCTCTTCCGACTTATCTTTCCTTTTCGGGAAATCTGGTCTGTGAATTTTTTGTGACCATTTTCGACATCCACGTTTTTACTCAAGTGCAAACCAAGGTGGAAGATGATTATCTGGGGAGAGTCTTGAGCACGATTTATACTTTGGCTGTTCTCTTTATGCCCATCGCCAAAGGTTTGATGACTTGGTTACCAAGTGTCCGAGTAGAATCCTTTCTCCTGATTGGAGCTGGAGTTATTCTCTTTTCACTCTTGGCACAAGTAGTCGCCAAGCAGCTTCAATCAAAAGAACAGTAGACATCCTTTTATAAAATTGTAATTTATTATTTTTCCCAAATAAGGGACAAAATGAAAATCTCTTTCATGAACTGATACAATAGTTTCAGAAAATGAAGGAGGTTTTTTTATGAAGCGACATGCAGTCCAATTAATTGCTCGTGGGGCGATCAATCGAATGGGAAATATGCTCTATGATTATGGGAACAGTGTCTGGCTGGCCTCGATGGGGACGGTGGGAAAGACGGTATTAGGGATTTATCAGATTTCTGAACTCGTCACCTCCATTCTAGTCAATCCATTTGGAGGGGTGATCTCAGATCGTTTTTCCCGTCGCAAGATTTTGATGACGACCGACCTGGTGTGTGGACTCCTTTGTTTGGCGATTTCTTTTATCAGGAACGATCGTTGGATGATTGCAGCTCTGATTGTTGCCAATATTGTTCAGGCCATTGCCTTTGCATTTTCTCGTACAGCCAACAAAGCCATTATCACTGAGGTCGTAGAGAAGGACGAGATTGTGACCTATAATGCCCGCTTGGAGTTGGTCTTACAGGTTGTCGGTGTTAGCTCACCTGTATTCTCTTTCCTTGTTTTACAATTTGCCAGTCTCCATGCGACCCTCTTACTGGATGCGCTGACCTTTTTCATCGCCTTTGTCCTAGTGGCATTCCTTCCGAAAGAAGAAGCCAAAGTTCAAGAAAAGAAACGGTTCACAGGAAAAGATATTTTTTCGGATATCAAGGATGGATTGCACTATATCTGGCATCAGAAAGAAATTTTCTTTCTCCTCTTGGTGGCTTCCAGCGTCAATTTCTTTTTTGCAGCTTTTGAGTTTTTACTTCCCTTTTCGAACCGACTTTACGGGGTCAAGGGCGCTTATGCGACTATCTTAACCTTGGGGGCTATTGGCTCCATCATCGGAGCCTTGATTGCTAATAAATTTAAATCAAGCATGGAGATGCTTCTCTTTTTATTGATTTTAACAGGAGTGGGAGTGTTCATGATGGGCTTGCCTCTTCCTCACCTTCTATCCTTTTCTGGAAATTTAGTCTGTGAACTCTTTATGACGATTTTTAATATTCACTTTTTTACCCAAGTGCAAACCAAGGTAGAAGGAGACTACCTGGGCAGGGTCTTAAGCACCATTTTTACCTTGGCCATTCTCTTTATGCCTGTGGCTAAAGGCTTGATGACCTGGTTACCAAGCGTCCGAGTAGAATCCTTTCTCCTGATCGGAGCTGGTGTCATTCTCTTTTCACTCTTAGCTCAAGTAGTCGCCAAGCACCTACAAGCAAAAAATCATTAGAACAACATGAAAAAAGCACCGAATGGTGCTTTTTTAGTTGTTATTTTTTTCTTCTATTTTAACTTCTTTCTTTTCTTCCTCCAGTTGCTTTTGAGTGCTCTTGAGTTCTTTTTTTAGGGAGAAGCCCTTTGAAAAATTAACCAAGGTCATGACAAATGCACCCAAGAGGACACAGAGCAAGATCAGAATGATCAAGGGCAATTTAAATTGGACCAAGAGGAAATTCACAGTGACTGATTGCATGTTTGCAAGGGAAATACCAGCAATCAATAAAATTAAAAGTAATAAAGCAATGTAGTGTAGATTATTTTTGTTCATCATTATCTCCTTATTGTTCAGCAGGGGCCTTGCTTTTCACATCAGCGTACTCTTCCGGCTGCTCTAGGCTTAGAATCTCCTCATAAGCCGGTAGGGAAAGGTCCTTGCCATATTTATTTTTTAAAGCAGTACTCACTAGGCGATAGGCCAAATTGGCATTTCGGGACAAGATAGGACCGTGGAAGTAGCTGCCAAAGACGTTCTTGTAATGAACCCCTTCGCCCCCATCTTCTTTGTTGTTCCCATTTCCATAGACGACCTTGCCCAACGGTTTTTCATCCTCAGCCAAGAAGGTCCGACCTTGGTGGTTCTCAAAACCATAATAGGTTTCGTTAAATTCTTCGTTATGGATTTTGATATCACCGATATAGCGGTTGTTGACTTGGTTGAGCGTATAGTGGCCCATGATACCAAGTCCCTCAATACGTTTGCCAGAAGCTTCAATGTAGTATTGGCCTAGAAGCTGAAAGCCACCACAGATAGCTAGGACCACGCCATTGTCATGAATGAAGCGTTCGAGGTCTTCTTTTTTATCTGGTAGATCCTCAGATACAATGGTCTGCTCGTAGTCTTGTCCGCCGCCGAAAAAGGCGATATC
>JAWGXY010000023.1:0-20414 GCA_032572035.1 Streptococcus parasanguinis | reverse complement strand
CAGATAGACTCCTAAACTTCCTAGACCTGTTAACCATAGAAAACCTTTGATACTTTCCCGATCAGTATTATCGGTTGATTTTCTAAAAAATTCAACCAAATATTGAAAAAATAAGGTAAGGGTCAATGTACCAACAGCCCAACAGGTATAATAGAACCATTGTTGCCAATTGTATCCAATCATATTGGACATAAAGAGCATAAGTCCCATGTTGATAAACATGATTACCATGTTAAATAACGAGTTTGTTCCATAGCGATTGGTATAAATGGTTTGAATCATCCAGGAATTGATGATAACCATGACAGAGATGAAGAAATCAAGTAAAGAATCCCAAGCCACAACACCGCTATGAAGAGGGTGAATTAAAGCAGTTGCTTTTGAAATTGCAAAAACAAACACTAGGTCATAAAATAGTTCTGAAAATTCTACACGTTTATGCTTAATAAGAGTTGTCATATTAATACCTTTCTACTTTAGAAATACAATACATTATAACAGAAAATGGTAATGAAAGAAAAGGATATGCTTAAATAATTTCATGTGGCGCGAATTGTCAAAATCTTGACTTCTTTTGTCATTTACTTGAAAAAGCAACCCTGACGAGTTGATTAAAATCCTATTAAAAATTAACTTTGTCAGGATCATCCTGAGTTTTGATGCCTTGAATCTTATCCAAGACCGCCATATCTTCCTCTGATAAGTCGAAGCCGAAGATATCCAAGTTAGCTTTTATATTTTTAGGTGTCACAGACTTAGGTAGTGGCAAGAAACCTTTTTGAAGGCTCCAACGCAGAGCAACTTGTGCCACAGATTTACCGTTACGTTCAGCCACTGCTTCAACATCTTCATTTGCAAAAATGCTACCTGTACCTAGTGGACTATAGGCTTCAAGAAGGATATCGCGCTCTTGGCAATAGGCAACTAAGTCTTCTTGGTCACAACCTGGAGCCAAGAGGATTTGATTGACATGTGGAACAATTTTAGCTGTTTCAAAAAGAGCTTCTAGGTGATGTTGCATAAAGTTTGACACACCGATAGCACGCACCTTACCTTCTTTGTAGGCTTCTTCCATAGCCTTCCATGCACCCGCATTGCCAGCCTTCCAAGCATCATTCTCACGAAGCGCCTTTGGATTAGGCCAATGGATAAGCAAAAGATCCAAATAATCCACACCAAGTCTTTCGAGAGACTCATCGATAGAAGTCTTAGCCAACTCGTAATCGTGCTTATCATTCCAAAGTTTGGTAGTTAGGAAAATATCCTCACGTGCCAAATCACTATCAGCAATCGCCTTACCTACAGAAACCTCGTTACCGTAAATTTGTGCGGTATCAATATGTGTGTAACCCGCCTTAAGTGCGAAGCTAACGCTGTTATAGGCTTCTTCGCCTTCAGCAATTTGCCAAGTTCCAAAACCAATTTTAGGAATAGCAACCCCATTTGCAAGTGTATATGTTTCCACGATTTTCACCTTTTCTTTTTTTTAATAGTACTATCTTAAAAAAGATAAGGCAAAAATGCAAAGATTTGCTACGGCTATTATTATGAATAGTTCCTTACTTCTTTTTCCGCTGTTCGTAACAGCTTTTGGAGATATTATTACTTGGGAAGAGAATGAATTTGTAAGAACTTTTCATATTGAAAATAAACAAAAATATTGAAATATAGCTGATTTTAGGAAATACTTTTAGGTATTTTCAATGTCAGGATTTAAAAATGGGGCAAAAGTGGGGAAAAACGAATGACTCGCATTTGGTTTGAAAATCTATAATACCTAATGATTATGCTATACTAGATATATAGTGTTGTTATAAATAAATGTCGGCGTGAGAACAAATCGGAGGATAAAATGGAAAAACAAATTAATGAAAAAATTCGTGAGATTGCACAGAGTGTTAATGAGACAATACCAGTAGCATGGGATAATCTTTTTATTAACATAAGTTTAGCTTTTGATGGAGGAGAGGTATATTATTTCTTTAATGAAGAGGGGAAAAATGAGTATATCTACAATCTATATATTCCAAAGCGGTATGGTATTCCTAATTTAGAATTTCGGAATCAAGAAAGACGCACCTTTAGATTAGCTTGGGAGTTGAGAGAAATTTTTGAGAAAGAAGGCCAACCTTTGTGGACTTCTTGTACTATAAAAGTAATTGGCACGAAATTATCTGCTGAATTTGACTATGCACCTTGGAATGAAAGTGATTATAGTTCAGGTCAACAAATGGACTTTTTTGAATATAAATATCTCGGAAAGCAACCAGCTAATGAAAAAGAACTAGAACAGTTCAAGGCTATGAAAGCCTTCCAAAGAGAGCATAATGGCAAATAGTTATATCTAAAGAATAAACCACCTACGCGGTGGTTTTCTTGTTGTTTAACAAATGTTGGTACATATGGTTTATGGTATACTATGGTTGTAGAGAAATGATGCTAAAAATCAAATCGGAGGAAAACATGCTAGAAAACTTTATCAAAGTGGCAGATATGCCCCAAGAAGTTATTGAAAAATACAAGGACCAAGTCCCTGCTGAGTTGTTACAGATTTGGCAGGAAGATGGCTTGGGAACCTTTTTAGATGGTTATCTCAAAGTCATTAATCCAGATGACTATCTTGAACTTCTCCAAGATAGTTATTTCAGAGGAGATATCGCTTTTCCTATGTTCGTAACAGCATTTGGAGATATTATTACTTGGGAAGAGAATGAATTTGTTGGTATTGTAAAATATAACCTTCAAGACTGCGACATTATTATAAAGAGCTTGAAATATTTCCTTCAGTATTTAGATAACTCATATGTGACTGATAACTTTGAACTTGATTTATATAGACAAGCTGTATCAAAACATGGTGCTCTGTCTTATAACCAATGTTTCGGTTTTGTCCCGCTCTTGGCATTAGGAGGCTTTAAAGATGTGGATCACATGGATAAAGTAAAAGTCCTGGAACACATTTATCTCATGTACCAACTCACAGGCGGAGTATTTGACGATTGATAAAAAAGAACCACCCTTGCGGTGGTTTTTTCGACGAAAACGAGTGTGAGATAAATAACGAGTCTTTGGATGAGACTCTCTAATTTGGTGAATATAAATTATTTGGTACAAAATTTGGTACAAAAAACAAAATGACAAGCAAAAAAGCCTTATAAATCAAGGCTTTTTCCTGTTGATTTAGATACCCCCTACATGGATTTGTAAGAACTTTTCATATTGAAAATAAACAAAAATGTTGAAATATAGCTGATTTTAGGGAAATACTTTTAGGTATTTTCAATGTCAGGATTTAAAAATGGGGCAAAAGCGGGGCAAAAACGAATGACTCGTATTTTGTTTGAAAACCTATAATACCTAATGATTATGCTATTCTAGATATATAGTTTTGTTATAAATAAATGTCAGTGCGAGATCAAATTGGAGAATAAAATGGAAAAACAAATTTCTACGTAGAATGGAATGCGAAAAAGTGATAATTAAAGAGACGAAAAAGCTGAGAATATGATTTCCCAGCTTTTTTGAATGCGATAGAAATAGCAACTAGACTATTTACGAAAGGCCTCAATAATGTAGGTGAAGCCAGTAACTAAAAATGAAAAGGCAATGACATAAACGACAAAGACACCTGTAGCCACTGGATTGAACAGAATCACTAGACCTAGTAAAAATTCAAGCAAGGCTACCCACGTGATATTGCTACCAATAATAGGGAAAATCAATCCTAGACGATTGCCTTTAAAGAAAGCAATAATGGCTTCTACAATTAACCAAATTCCTACAATGGTCGGAATGACGACCGGCAGGGTCACAAAGCCATAAGCAACGAGGTAAAGAGCTAAGAGAAGACTAACAAATCCTTGGAAAAGATAAAAAGGTGAGCGAAGCTCTTTTGGTGCAGAGAAATAGCCTAAAATAGCTGCTATAGAAGAAACCAGTAAACCAAATGAAATCCACCAGCTGTAAGCAACAAGATTAGCTACTGGGTTTGTAAATAGGAAAAGTCCTAAAAGGACAAAAACAACTCCTGCAAGGAATAGCAGTAAACGATTAGAAAATTTCATTTCAATACCCCCTATATAGTATAGTTTGCTAATAAGACTATTGTACTTATTTTTATAGAAAATGTCAATAAAATAAATAAACAATTTGGAAGTTTCAGTCTGACTTACAAAAAGAAAAGGAGTTTTCACTCCTTTTCACAGATTGAAGACAAAGTCCTTATAAAAGTGTCTTCTAAAGATTTTAACTTCAATCTGAAGCGAGGTTATCCTCGCTTTTTCTATTTATCAAACAATTCCTTATTTTCAATTAAGAGTTCTAGTGGAGATTTATCCCTTGCTACAATAAAACCAGGTTCATATTGGTTATGAAGTGTTCTTTTCTGAGAAGTTGGATCAATATACAACTCATCTCCATCTTCTGTGTATAGTTGGTTGCCTCTTGTTAGGTAAAGTAAATCCTCTAAGTACTGTCCATCAGTTTCTAGAAAATCTTCGATGTATTTGACAGCCTTTAAGATCTCACTTACTTTATCAGAGTATTCATTCGATTCAAGAACACTCTTTTCTAATTCAATCTCCTTACTTGTTCCAAAAAGTTGAGTTGGAGTTGCATTAAAATATTCTGCTATCTTATCTAAATTTGCAAAGGTAGGATAGCTTTTTTGTTTTTCGTAGTCAGAGATGTCTGGAAAGATTGCTCATAAAAAAATGTGGGGCAAATGATGGGGCAAATCAGTTATAGACAAACAAAAAAGCCTTGTAAATCAAGGCTTTTTCCTGTTGTATGTAGATGCCCCCTACAGGGCTCGAACCTGTGACCCATAGATTAAGAGTCTACTGCTCTACCAACTGAGCTAAGGAGGCAAATATAAAAAGCTGTATTGGTGCCGATACTTCACGATTTGTATTGAACCCGCGCAATTAAGCAGGTGGGCAACTCGCTCTGACTTAGCTGCTTCCGCGTGAAACGGCCTGCATACTGCCAGAAGTCTTTTGTTTCCCTAATAATACAAAAAATAGTCGGTCAACACTTAAGTGTGAAGTCGTACACCACAGCGTTTCTATATGTATATGATACCACATTTTGAAAATATTTCAAGGAAAAATCTCAATTTTTTGAAACCGATGTCACTTTTTCTTAAATTGATCAATCTTCTCCTTGGTGGCTCCGAGAGCACGCTCGTACTTGCCATTTTCATTGGGAATAAAGTAGGAAGCGTGTTTGAGCTTGTCTGGCAAGTAGTCCTGATTGACCCAGTTGCCAGGGTAGTTGTGAGGGTATTTATAGTTTTGCGCATTTCCCAGTTCCTTGCTTCCAGCATAATGACCATCGCGGAGGTGGCGAGGAATGGGAAGGTTGCCAGATGTCCTCAGATCAGACAGGGCCTTGTCCATGGCAACGTAAGCTGAGTTGGATTTCGGCGAAAGGGCAAGATCGATGACGATGTTGGCGATGAGAATGCGGGCCTCAGGAAAGCCGATGCGCTCAGCTGCTTGTAACGCTGTCACGGTATGAATCTGCGCATCTGGATTGGCCAGACCGATATCCTCATAAGCGATGACAGTCAAGCGACGAGCTAGGCTGGGTAGATCTCCGGCTTCGATCAAACGAGCTGCATAGTGGAGACTAGCATCGACATCCGAACCACGGATAGATTTTTGCAGAGCAGAGAGCACGTCGTAGTGGCCGTCTCCATCTTTGTCCATGGTGATGTAGCTGCGCTGGAGACTGTTTTCCATGATCTCTAGCGTAATATGGCGAATTCCTTCTGCATTTTCAGAGGTCGACAGCACCGCCAGATCGAGAGAATTAAAGGCAGAGCGAAGATCTCCATTGGTTGAGGTAGCGATGAAATCCAAAGCGTCCTCGTCAAGCACGACTGGAAAATCAAAGCCACGGTCGGGATCATCCAGCGCCGTTTTTAGAGCTTGCTTGACCTCCTCCGTCGTCAACGGTTCCAGCTCAAAGATTTGTACGCGGCTACGAATAGCGGGTGTGACAGAGAAAAAGGGATTTTCAGTCGTTGCACCGATCATGATGACCAGACCGCTTTCGAGCAAAGGCAAGAGAAAATCTTGCTTGGTTTTATCAAGGCGATGGATCTCATCCAAAAGCAGGACCAAGCCACCTGAAAACTTGGCTTCCTCTGCGATTTCTTGGAGGCGCTTTTTACTGTCAACCGTTGCATTAAAGGTCCGAAAGGCATACTTGGTCGTTCCTGCGATGGCAGAAGCAATACTGGTCTTTCCGATCCCCGGAGGTCCATAGAGAATCATAGAGGACAGACGATTGGCCTCGACCATGCGACGAATGATTTTGCCTTCTCCAACCAGGTGCTGTTGACCGATGACTTGATCGATCGTCCGTGGTCGCATACGGAGTGCGAGATTGTCGGGCATTTCCTTCTCCTTTCTAGCTTTGTCTCCTTTCAAAGAGACGGTTTTTATGGTAAGATTGTAGTAACTATTGTATCATATTCCGCTCTAAGAGTGGGAAATTAGAAAGAGGACGCTATGTCTAAATACGGATTTTTGGATGTTTTAGAAGAGGAGATGGACAAGGTTTTTCCTTTTGATTTTGAGATCAATTGGGATAAGAAAAACCATGCGGTAGAAGTGGCTTTTCTCTTGGAAGCGCAAAACACAGGCGGGGTTGCACTGGTTGATGAAGCTGGCGAAGAATCTGACGAGGATATCTTCTTTGAAGAAGCCGTGCTCTTCTACAATCCAGCCAAGTCTCATGTGGAGGAAGATGCCTATTTAACAGCGATTCCTTATGAGCCTAAAAAAGGCTTGTCTCGTGAGTTTCTAGCCTATTTTGCGACTTTCCTCCGAGATACAGCTGAGTTGGCCTTGGATGAGCTCATGGATTTCTTAGCAGACGAAGAAGCAGAGAGCTTTGAGATCGTCTGGAACCAAGAAGTTTTTGAAGAAGGCAAGATTGGCCTAGAAGAAAGCACCTTTTATCCCTATCCGAGATATTAGGAGGGAAAGCTCATGCTTGAGGATTGCTTAGAAGAGCGGTTCGAATTTACCGGTTGTAAAATTACCTTGATTTGTGAGGGGCAAATTTTGACCATCTTGCGCGATGATAAAGAAACGATTCCTTACCCCAATATGTGGGACTTGCCAGGTGGTGGTCGGGAAGGAAATGAGACACCTTTTGAGTGTGTGGCGCGTGAGGTTTATGAGGAATTGAATATTCAACTGTCGAAAGAGGAAGTGATATGGTCCGAGATCTATCCTGGCATCTTGGATGAGAAGAAACAGTTCGTTTTTCTAGTTGGCAATCTAGCCCAAGAAGAGTTTGAACACATTGACTTTGGAGATGAGGGACAGGGCTATAAGTTAGTGAGCTTTGAAGAGTTTTTAACTTCAGATCGTGTTGTTCCCCAATTGCAAGAACGGGTGAGAGATTATGTGGAGAAGAAATTAGGATGAAGCGTAGTAAAAATATCAACATGTTTCTCATGGATGGAGAAGTTACTGGTATAATCAAATGTACCTTGTCCAATTGGACAGGTGTGATCTATAAAATTCCACGCATTCAATTATCAGATTTAAAATCACGTGACGAAATGAAGCAAAGTGGCATTTATTTCTTATTTGGTCGTGATGAAAATAAGCAAAAGGATGTTACCTATATTGGGCAGGCGACGAATCGCAAAAATGGTGAAGGTGTCCTTTTACGTGTTCAGGAACATACTCGTGATAACCATGCAGATTATTTTAATGATGTGATTATTTTGACGACGCAGAATATTTCCTTTGGTCCCACAGAAATTAGTTACTTGGAAAATAAATTTACACAACTAGCAAAGGACGCGGGGCGCTTTATTGTCAAAAATGGGAATGAGCCCAATTCTGGGAATGTAACAGAAGAAAAGCAGTCTGAGTTGGATGAGGTTGTAGAAAATACTTTGATGATTGTAGGAACCTTAGGGTACCGAGTGTTTGTTCCTATGACCAAGAAAACAGATCAGAATGTTTCTAATGAAAATTCAACTCATCTCTATTTGAAGCGAAAAACAAAGAAATCAAATCGAATGATTGAAGCTATCTGCGAACAGACTTCGGAAGGTTTTGTTGTTTTAGAAGGCAGTCAAGTGGATGAGGTTGATTCACCCGCAATACCAGCAAGTCTAAAAGAATTGCGTAAGGAATTAATCAAATCAAATGTGATTAAAGATGGTGTTTTACAAGAAAAACAACTGTTCTCCAGTCCATCTTACGCAGCCGCTTTTGTACTAGGCATGAATACGAATGGTCGAACGGATTGGAAAAATAAGGACGGTAAGACTTTAAAAGAATTAGAAGAAACAATGGATTGTTAAGGAGAATCAAATGGAAACATGGCAAGAGTTAAAAGTTACAGTGAAGCGTGAGGGTGAGGAACTAGTCTCCAACCTCTTGATCGAGTTAGGCGCCCAAGGGGTAGCAATCGAAGACAGCATGGATTATGTGGGAAATGTCGACCGCTTTGGTGAGATTTTTCCTGATGTCGAGCAGCAAGAAGAAATCGTGGTGACGGCCTACTACCCGGAAACGGTTGATGTAGCAGCGGTTGAAGCGGACTTGCAGGCTCGCTTAGCAGAATTGACGGATTTTATGGATCTAGGAGAGGTCAAGATGGGGACGACTGCCTTGGCTGAGGAAGACTGGGCAGACAACTGGAAGAAATACTATGAACCAGCTCGTATCACTCATGACTTGACCATCGTGCCGTCATGGACAGACTATGAGGCAACGGCGGGAGAAAAGATTATCAAGCTGGATCCAGGGATGGCCTTTGGGACAGGAACTCACCCAACAACCAAGATGAGTCTCTTTGCCTTGGAGCAGGTTCTTCGTGGTGGGGAGACAGTGCTAGATGTGGGGACAGGTTCAGGAGTCCTTTCCATCGCTAGCTCCCTTCTTGGTGCCAAGGAAATCTTCGCCTATGACTTGGATGACGTAGCGGTTCGCGTCGCTCAGGAAAATATTGAACTCAACCCGGGAATGGAAAACATCCATGTAGCTCCGGGCGATTTGCTCAAGGGCGTGGAGATTGAGGCAGATGTCATCGTGGCCAACATCTTGGCGGATATTCTTATCCATCTGACAGATGATGCTTATCGTTTGGTCAAGGACGAAGGTTACCTGATCATGAGTGGAATTATCAAGGACAAATGGGACATGGTACGTGAGTCGGCTGAGTCAGCTGGATTTTTCCTTGAAACCCACATGATCCAAGGGGAATGGAATGCCTGCGTCTTCAAGAAGACCAAGGATATCTCCGGTGTGATTGGAGGCTAGCATGCAGCAGTATTTTGTAAAAGGTTTGGCTAGCTCACCTGTCACCATAGAGGACAAGGAGACCAGCAAGCACATGTTTCAGGTCATGCGCTTAAAAGAAGATGATGAGGTGACTTTGGTCTTTGATGATGGGATCAAGCGTTTGGCGCGCGTGGTCAATGTAGAAGCCCGTAAGTTGGAGCTAATCGAGGAATTAGCTGACAATGTGGAACTGCCAGTCCAAGTGACCATCGCATCAGGCTTTCCCAAGGGAGACAAGCTCGAGTTCATCACTCAGAAAGTAACGGAACTCGGTGCCAGCCAAATCTGGGCCTTCCCTGCAGACTGGTCCGTTGCTAAGTGGGACGGCAAGAAATTGGGTAAAAAGGTCGAGAAACTAGAAAAAATCGCCCTCGGAGCAGCCGAGCAGAGTAAGCGAAATCTGGTCCCAAGCATTACCCTTTTTGAGAAAAAGGCAGACTTTCTGGCTCAGTTCGACCAGTTTGACCGGATCGTGGTGGCTTATGAAGAGTCGGCTAAAGAAGGAGAGGCAGCAGCTTTACTTCAGTCTCTGACCGGATTGGAAGCTGGAAGCAAATTGCTCTTTATCTTTGGGCCAGAGGGAGGCCTCTCCCCTGCAGAAATTGAAAGTTTTACAGTTAAAGGAGCCATTCTTGCAGGACTTGGTCCTCGCATCCTGCGAGCAGAAACAGCGCCACTCTACGCCCTCAGCGCCGTGAGTGTTGTCACAGAATTAATGAACTAACGAAGTGAAGGAATCGCTTCGTTAGTTTTTTTACAAGAATGATGAAAGCAAGGTGGATCCCAGAATGATCTTCGAGAAGTATCCGTATATTAAAGTAGCTTCATTGGTTCCCATCTGCTGCTAAAAGTGTTAAAATAGTATCCAAGAAACTGGAGAAAATACATGCCGAAAGAAGAGAATTTAACAGGGGACCAAGTCGTTGCCCTTACAAAAAAATATTTATCACCTGAAGATGTTGCTTTTGTGCAAAAGGCTTTGGTCTATGCGGTTGATTGCCATAATGGGCAATTCCGTCAGTCTGGCGAGCCTTATATCATTCACCCGATTCAAGTGGCAGGAATCCTTGCCAAGCTGAAACTGGATGCTGTGACGGTCGCCTGTGGCTTTTTGCATGACGTCGTAGAAGATACGGATGCGACTTTAGATGATTTAGAGCGCGAATTTGGTTATGATGTGCGCGTGATTGTTGATGGGGTGACCAAGCTCGGGAAGGTCAAGTACAAGTCCCATGAAGAGCAGTTGGCGGAAAACCACCGCAAGATGCTCATGGCCATGTCTCAAGATATCCGTGTCATTTTGGTCAAATTGGCAGACCGCTTGCATAATATGCGTACTCTGAAGCACTTGCGCAAGGATAAGCAAGAGCGCATTTCGCGTGAGACCATGGAAATCTATGCGCCACTAGCCCACCGTCTCGGGATTTCCAGCGTTAAGTGGGAGCTTGAGGATTTGTCTTTCCGTTATTTGAATGAGACAGAATTCTACAAGATTTCTCATATGATGAAGGAAAAACGTCGCGAGCGAGAAGAGTTGGTGGAAGAGGTTGTCCACAAGATTGAGACCTATGCTGGGGAACGCCATTTGCATGGGAAAATTTATGGTCGACCAAAGCATATCTATTCGATCTATCGCAAAATGCAGGATAAGAAGAAACGCTTTGATGAAATCTATGACTTGATTGCCATCCGCTGCATCCTGGACACTCCAAGTGATGTTTATGCCATGCTGGGCTATATCCATGAGCTCTGGAAGCCAATGCCGGGTCGATTTAAGGACTATATTGCCAACCGGAAGGCCAATGGCTATCAGTCCATCCATACGACTGTATACGGCCCTAAAGGACCGATTGAGTTCCAGATCCGAACCAAGGAAATGCATGAGGTTGCTGAGTACGGGGTTGCGGCTCACTGGGCCTATAAAAAAGGGATCAAGGGTCAGGTCAATAGCAAGGAATCGGCTATTGGGATGAACTGGATTAAGGAGATGATGGAACTCCAAGACCAGTCAGGCGATGCCAAAGAATTTGTTGAAAATGTAAAAGAAGACATCCTGGCAGAAGAGATTTACGTCTTCACACCAGATGGAACCGTACGCTCGCTTCCCAAAGATTCCGGACCGATCGATTTTGCCTATGAAATCCACACCAAGGTTGGGGAAAAAGCGATTGGTGCCAAGGTCAACGGCCGGATGGTGCCCCTCAATACCAAACTTCGGACGGGAGACCAGGTGGAGATTATCACCAATGCCAACTCCTTTGGTCCGAGCCGTGACTGGCTGACACTTGTTAAAACTAGCAAGGCGCGCAACAAGATCCGTCAATTCTTTAAAAATCAAGACAAGGAATTGTCGATTAACCGTGGTCGGGACCTCTTGATGGCCCAATTCCACGAGCATGACTTGGTAGCCAATAAGTTCATGGACAAAAAGCACATGGACAAAGTGCTACAAAAATCAAGTTACAAGACAGAAGAAGCCTTGTTTGCGGCCATTGGTTTTGGAGAGATTGGGGCTATTACCATCTTTAACCGCTTGACGGAGGATGAACGCCGAGAAGAAGAGCGGGCTAAGGCACGCGCAGAAGCAGAAGAGCTAGTCAAAGGTGGCGAGGTCAAGGTTGAAAATAAAAAAGACACCCTGAAGGTTCGTCACGAAGGTGGCGTGGTCATCCAAGGCGCTTCTGGGCTCTTGATTCGGATTGCTAAGTGTTGTAATCCAGTTCCAGGTGATGAAATCGTCGGCTACATCACCAAAGGACGCGGTGTTGCGATTCACCGTCAGGACTGTATGAATCTCCGAGCTCAAGACAACTACGAGCAACGCTTGATCGATGTAGAATGGGAAGATAACAACACGACCAAAGACTACATCGCTCATATCGATATTTACGGACTCAATCGTGCCGGACTTCTGAACGATGTGCTACAAGTCCTCTCCAATACAGCTAAAATGGTCTCAACCGTCAATGCCCAACCAACCAAGGACATGAAATTTGCCAATATCCACATTTCCTTTGGGATTCCAAACCTGTCTATGTTGACAACAGTTGTGGATAAGATTAAGAGTGTGCCGGAGGTGTACTCTGTTAAGCGTACCAACGGCTAGTTTTCTACGAAAATCGACTTCATACTGCGTTAGTTTCGACTGGCCTAACTACAGTTATGCCTGCGTCTCACTGCCTTGTCTGAGGTTGATGTTCTTTCAAGGGTAGCAGTGAATGCTCAATAGATTTATAAAATAGGATAATAAAATGAAATTAGTAATTCAACGGGTCAAGAGTGCCTCGGTTTCCATTGATGGCCAAGTTTACAATGCGATCCAGCAAGGTTTGCTGCTCTTAGTGGGAGTAGGACCTGAGGATGACCAGAAGGATTTGGATTATGCGGTCCGCAAGGTATCGCAGATGCGTATTTTCTCAGATGAGGAAGATAAGATGAATCTTTCGGTCAAAGATATCCAAGGGGAAATCTTATCGATCTCTCAATTTACCCTCTTTGCGGAGACAAAAAAAGGCAACCGTCCTGCTTTTACAGGGGCTGCCAAGCCAGATATGGCCAGTCAGTTATATGATGCCTTTAATGATCAATTAGAAAAAGAAGTCCCTGTCAAACGAGGGATCTTTGGGGCCGATATGGCGATTGAATTGATCAATGATGGTCCAGTGACGATTTTGTTAGATACAAAAAATCCATAAGTAAGAAAACATGCAGTCGGATTAGACTGCATGTTTTTCGATATAGAGTTGTTGGGCGATCACTTGGTTGATAGAAATTTCTTGTCCATGGATGACTAAGTGATAGAGGCCTGTGTAGTCATCATACCGTTGAAACGCGATAGTATTCCCAATCTGGAGATGGATCTGGTCTAAGAATTTTAGCAATTCATAGGTGTCATGGACCCTTTGCAGAATATACAGACCAGGTTGGGTCGCTTCGCTGAGATGGTCTTGGTAGGCTTCGACAAGCCTTTCGCCTTTCTTTGGAATTGTCCCACCGTGAGGGCAGGTCTTAGGAGTTCCAAGCATGTGATCCAGCTGGTCAATGAAATGTTCAGAAACGGTATGCTCGAGAACTTCTGCCTCTTCATGGACTTCTTCAGTTGTATAGTCAAGTTTTTCCAGAAGAAATACTTCGATCAAGCGGTGCTTGCGGTAGAGATCAGAGACCAACTGCGATCCTAGATCCGTTAGTAGATACCCATGGGTTTTATCTTTCACCAAGAGGCCCTCAGAGATCATACGCTTAATCATCTCGGACACAGCGGGTGGAGAGACCTGCATGCGACTCGCGATTTCCTTGTTACTGATTTTGTCTACTTCTGTGCCAATTTCATAAATGCACTTGAGGTAATCTTCTTTGTTTGGTGTCATGCTTTCCTCTTTTCTTCGCTCACTTCTAGTATATCAAAAAAATCTTCAAAAACGCTAGTGGAGTAATGAGAATTGTCTCAAGCTCCAAAAGATGGTAGTATAGAAGCATAGAAAGGACGGCACTATGAACAGACGGGAATTAGTGAGATTAGGCTGGAGAGAGAGTAGTTTAGCCTATCTAGAGAAGCACTTGCAGGGATTGAAAGATCCACAAGCCTACCAAGAACAATACCAGTCTGTCTTTTTCTTTGCCAGTCCTCTGTTTCAAAATATGTGGTTTCAAGAGATCAAGGATCTAACGGAAACGGCTGCCCAAGACTTGCTGAGGGGAGTCATGAAAATTCTTCTTATGCCAAGTGACCTGTCCGGAACTTGTGAAGAAACAGCCTTTCTTCTGAGTAGGATGGCTCCAGATTGTCCGCCAGGTTCCGATTTTTGGAAGGTTTTTTCACACGTCGTGCAAATCGCCTTTGAAAAGGATCCCTTAGCAGATCAGTCGGGAGATCAGCTCTTGAAACGCCAGGTTCACCAGTTGCGCTACCTACTTTCAAGTTACCAAGCCCAGTGGATTCGGACGCATGAGGCCAGAGCTGGACAGACTGACGAGGAGGCCTTACAAGCTTACTTACAGGAGGCTAGAGCGGTCACGGTGGATGCTTATGCGGCTGCCCGCCTTCACAATAAGGTCTCCCTAGGGCCAGATGGTCACCTTCATTATCCATCAGGGGCCTCCCAACAAGTCAATTTCAAGGTCTTGTTAAATTTTCATACGGAGTATATTCTCGATCAAGCCGGGCGTTTTCTCAATGAAGTCGATCCAGTAGAAGTTTCTGAAAATGGCATTGTCAATGGGGCTAGTTTTAACTACGGGCTGGCTAGGGGACGGACCCATAAGGACTTAGATATTGACCCCGTCAAAGCTTGGGACCCAGCCTTTCGGAAGCAGGTCCTTTATCGTCAAGGTGTTCGCTATCTAGCCCCTAAAAATGATCGCAGTGTCGAAGGCTACTGGAGTCGAAAAGGAGTCTTTGCACAAGGAGGCAAGAGCTACAAGCAACAAGTGGCACAGCGCGTGCGGAGTTTCCTCAGAGGCATCCCTCGCTTACGCTGGCGCGTCCTCCTACAGAATGGACTTCATCGGATTTTATAGCAATGGAAAAGAGGTCGCAGACCTCTTTTTTCATTTATCCAAGCGCATTGACGGCTTCGATTGCAGCGTCGTAATTTGGTTCGCTGTTGATATTGTCTAGGTATTCAACGTAAGTCACCTTGTTATCCGCATCTAAGACCAAGACAGCGCGTGCGAGTAGGTGCCATTCATTGATCAAGAGGCCGTATGCTTTCCCGAAGGAATGGTCGTAGTAGTCTGAGAGCATGATGGCATTGTCGAGCCCTTCAGCAGCGCACCATTTACCTTGAGCAAAAGGAAGGTCGACAGAGACCGTCAAGACGACAGTGTCTTCCATATCCGATAAGGTTTGATTGAAGTGACGTGTTTGCATCGAACAGATACCTGTGTCGATGGATGGGATAATGCTGAGGACTTTTTTCTTGCCAGCAAAATCAGCTAAAGATTTCTTCTCAAGAGCTGGAGTGATCAATGAAAAATCATGGGCCATTTCCCCTACTTGAAGTTGAGATCCGGTAAAGGTCACAGGGTTTCCTAAAAATGTTGCCATAAAAAGACTCCTTTTTTCTTTTCATTGTACATCAATGAAGGGGGAAGAGCCACTGATTTGTTTAGAAATCTGAATGGTCTACTGACTCAATCCTTCTGCGATCTTGTCTAAGTTCCACTTCATCATGCTGTAGTAGCTATCGCCCTTTTCTCCTTCTTTGGCAATAGAATCAGTGAAGATCTTTGCATAGATCGGGATATTGGTATCCTTAGAGACAGTTTTCATAGGGCGTTCATCGACACTGGATTCGACAAAGAGGGCTGGTACCTTGGTTTGCCGGAGCTTTTCTACCAGCGTTTTGATTTGGTCAGGTGTCCCTTCTTCTTCCGTATTGATTTCCCAGATATAGGCAGATGGGACGCCGTAGGCTTTGGAGAAGTACTTGAAGCAGCCTTCGCTGGTTACAATCATCTTCTTCTCTTCTGGGATATTGTTGAATTTTTGTTTGGCTTCTTGGTCGAGCTTGCTGAGTTTTTCAGTATAGGCAGCTAGATTTTTTTCGTAGAAGTCCTTGTTTTTGGGATCTTTTGCGATCAATTGTTTGGCAATGTTTTTAGCGTAGAGGATCCCGTTTTCGAGATTGAGCCAAGCGTGAGGGTCTTCTTTTCCAGCTTGGTTTTGGCCTTCCAAGTAGATGACGTCGACTCCGTCGCTAGCTGCGAAATAGTCTTTGTTTTCAACTTTATTGGCATTTTTGACCAATTTAGTAAACCAAGCATTGCCACCGGTTTCGAGGTTGATCCCGTTGTAGAAGATGAGGTCTGCTTGCGAAGTCTTTTTGACATCTTCTGGAAGCGGTTCGTACTCGTGAGGATCTTTGCCGACAGGAACGATACTGTGCAGATCGATCTTATCCTCAGCAATATTTTTAGTTATATCTGCAAGGATTGAATTGGTGGTGACCACTTTCAATTTACCAGAAGCTCCAGAAGAAGAGCCTTTGCTACAGGCCAACAGACCAAATAAGAGCGCCACAAAGAGGGCGAGGATAGAAGCGGTTTTTTTCATGTGTTTCTCCTTTAATGAGATGAAAGAGCGTGCTTATTCTTTCTCTGCTTAGGAGCGATAAAGAAGCTGATGAGAAAGAAGACAGCAGAAGTGAGGACAATACAAGACCCGACGGCGATGTTTAAGCTATAGCCAATAAAGAGTCCCAGGATGGATGCAAGAGCACCTAATCCGGATGAAAGGAGCATCATGGACCAGAGACTATTGGTATAGAGATAGGCCGTCGCAGCGGGTGTAATGAGCATGGCGACGATGAGAATGGTTCCGACACTCTGCATAGCAGTGACAGAAACCAAGGTCAAGAGCACCATAAGGAGGTAGTGATAGACCTTGACCCGGACGCCCATGGATTGAGCCAGAACAGGATCAAAAGATGTGAGCAGTAAGGGTCGAAAGAGTAGGACAATCACCAGCAAGACCGCAGCACCAACACCGATGGTTATCCACATATCCCGGTCTTGGACGGCCAAGATATTCCCAAAGAGGATGTGGAAAAGGTCGGTGGAACTTTTAGCGACTCCAATCAGGATGACTCCTAAGGCGAGGAAAGAAGAAAAGGTAATCCCAATTGCAGTGTCGCTCTTGATGATGGAGTTGCTCTTGATATAGGTGATAAGGACGGACGCCAGGAGGCCAAAGACAATAGCGCCAATAAAGAAATTGATGCCCAGGATAAAGGAGAGAGCCACACCAGGAAGAACTGCGTGTGAGATAGCGTCTCCCATGAGAGACATGCCTCTTAAAATAATGAAGCATCCAACGGCTCCAGCGACAATCCCGATGGCGATGGCTGTGATCAGGGCATTCTGTAAGAAGTGGAATTGCTGTAATCCATCGATAAATTCTGTAATCATCCGACGCCACCTCCTATAAAGAGTTCATGCCCATAGGCTGCATGCAGATTTTCTTTGGTAAAGGTTTCCTCTGTTTTCCCAAATGCAATCAGTTTACGATGAAGGAGGAGGACCTGGTCGAAATAAGCTGGGACCTTGCTGAGGTCGTGATGGACGATCAGAATGGTCTTGCCTTCTTGTTTCAAGGTCTGGAGGGTCTGCATGATGATGTCTTCGCTGACAGAGTCAATCCCTGCGAAGGGCTCATCCAAAAAAATGACATCCGCTTCTTGGACCAAGCAGCGGGCGATCAGCACCCGTTGGAATTGCCCTCCTGAAAGCTGGCCGATCTGGCGATCCGCTAGATCAAGAAGATTGACAAGTTTCAAGGCATTTTCCACTTTTTGGAGATCTTCTTTGCTTTTTCTCTTGAAGATAGAAAGGTGGGGATAAAGACCCAGTGAGATGCACTCTCTCACCGTGATGGGAAAGTGGAAATCAATAGCGGATTTCTGTTCGACGTAGGCCACCCGTTGAAGAACTTGGCTGAGATCTTTTTGATCGAGCTGGACTTTTCCCGCATGAGGGAGAAGTCCTAGCATGGCCTTGATTAGGGTTGATTTTCCAGCCCCATTGGGGCCAAGAATGCCTAGGATGGTTGGACCCTGGATGGTGAGGGAAAGATCCTCCAAGGCCAGTGTTTGCTGGTAAGCAACACTGAGATGTTCAAATTGAATCATGATTTTGCTCCTTTACCATTAATATACATGAATAAAAAAATTAAGTCAAGTTAATTTTTGAAATAATTATACACGAATAAAAAGTTAAGTCAAGTTAATTTTTAAAATAATTCAACTTAAATCTCTTGAAATCATTGAAAAAAGTTCCTATTTTTGATAAGGTTATTACAAAAGAATGAAAGCGAGAAGATCATGGTACGTTTACAAGATGATTTTTATGATTACGTCAATGGGGAATGGGCTGAGACAGCTGTGATTCCTGATGACAAACCGTCAACTGGTGGTTTTATGGACTTGATCCAAGATATCGAAAACTTGATGTTGGATATCACTGGAAAATGGCAACGGGGAGAAGAACTGCCTGAAGACAGCATTCTGCAAAACTTTGTCAAATACCATAAAATGGTGGCAGATTTTGATGCGCGAGAAGCAGCTGGTGTGGCACCAGTCATGCCCTTGATCAATGAAATTAAGGCTCTGTCTTCTTTTGAAGACTATACCAGCAAGTTGGGGACCTATGAACTAGCTGGCAAACCAAATCTCATGCCATTTAGCGTGTCACCAGACTTTATGAATGCCCAAATGAATGTCTTGTGGGGAGAGTCTCTTGCTCTCATCTTGCCAGATACAACCTATTATGAAGAAGGCAACGAAAAAGGCCCAGAATTACTGGCTATCTGGCGCCAAATGATGGAAAAACTCTTACCTAAATTTGAATTCTCAGAGGAAGAAATCAAGGATATCCTGGATAAGGTCATTGCGGCGGATGCAGAATTGGCCAAATATGTCTTGTCAAATGAAGAAAGATCAGAGTACAACAAACTCTATCATCCTTATGAGTGGGCAGATTTCAAGGCCTTGGTCCCAGAATTGCCACTCGATGCCTTCTTTACTGAAGTGATCGGACAAACACCAGATAAAATCATCGTGCCAGAAGAGCGTTTCTGGAAGGAATTCGCACCAAAATACTACTCGGCAGCCAACTGGGAAACCATTCATGCTAAATTGAAACTCGGTGCAGCTTTAGATTGGACGTCTTTCTTGACGGAAGAAATCCGTGTCTTGTCTGGTGAATATGGACGGATGATCACGGGGATTCCAGAACCTCGTCCGAAAGAAAAAGCCGCTCTGGCCTTGGCAGAAGGACCTTATAGCCAAGCACTTGGACTCTGGTATGCGGGAGAAAAATTCTCACCAGAAGCAAAAGCAGACGTAGAGCATAAAGTAGCGACCATGATTGACGTCTATAAGGAGCGCTTAGAAAAAGCAGACTGGCTCGCTCCTGAAACTCGTGAAAAAGCTATTGTCAAACTCAATGTCATCACACCACATATCGGCTACCCTGAAAAATTACCAGAAACATACGCCAAAAAGATCATCGACGAAAGCAAGACCTTGGTTGAAAATGCTCAAGCCCTTTACGAAATTTCCATTGCCCATACTTGGAGCAAGTGGAACCAACCGGTTGATCGAAGCGAATGGCACATGCCAGCCCACCTGGTCAATGCCTACTATGATCCGCAACAAAACCAAATCGTCTTCCCAGCAGCGATTTTACAAGCACCTTTCTATGACCTTCACCAATCATCATCAGCCAACTACGGCGGAATCGGTGCAGTCATTGCCCATGAAATTTCCCACGCCTTTGACACCAATGGAGCATCCTTTGACGAGCATGGTAGCTTGAAAGACTGGTGGAAGCCAGAAGATTACGAAGCCTTTACCGCTCGGACTCAAAAGGTCATCGATCAGTTTGAAGGACAAGACTCTTACGGTGCCAAGATCAACGGGAAATTGACCGTTTCTGAAAACGTAGCAGACCTCGGTGGTATCGCTGCAGCCCTTGAAGCCGCTAAGAAAGAGGAAGATTTCTCAGCAGAAGAATTCTTCACCAACTTTGCTCGCATCTGGCGCATGAAAGCTCGGACAGAGTACATGCAACTCCTCGCAAGTGTCGATGTCCACGCACCAGGAAAACTCCGCACCAATGTCCAATTACCAAACTTTGACGAATTCTTTGAAACCTTTGATGTCAAAGAAGGCGACGGCATGTGGCGCGCACCAGAGGATCGTGTGATTATTTGGTAAACTAAGATAGGAGAGACGATTCGGTTTACCGAAACTTCCTGCAGAAAAATAGGAAATCAATGCCGCATTCCCTGAATGCCAATTGATTTATCTTTTTTCCAAAGGAAGTAGTCTCGACTTCAGTTAAGCGATTGATTTTCTTGACCATGTGGGCCAGGCCCACCAGTCAATCTCTCTTTTTCTCGACGCTTTTAGGGCGAGTTCAATTTCGCGATACTAGTTTTGTTGATCAAAGGAAGTAGTCTCAACTTCAGTTAAGCGATTGATTTTCTTGATCGCTCGTGAAAAAAATAAAAATCCCCAAAGTCAAGTTTCAACCTACTGAAACTAGCTTTGGGGATTTTTGATAATAAGATTCATCAAATAAAAACGAAGC
>JAWGXY010000022.1:0-20701 GCA_032572035.1 Streptococcus parasanguinis | reverse complement strand
TAGTCCAGACGTAGGCAAGCCTATCAGTAACCTTCCTCCTTGGTTGTCCATTCTTAGGGATAGATTTAAGGAGGTGCTGTCGTGGAAACAATTTCAATTGGATTGACAGTTTATTTTGAAGATGGATTTTGGCATGGTTTGTTCGAACAAGTGTATCGAGAAACTTATCAAGTTTGTCGTGTGACATTTGGTCAGGAGCCAAAAGATGATGAAATTTTAGAGATGTTACAGACTCAGTTTACTCATTTATCTTTTAGTCCAGAAGCTACAGTTAAGCAACATGTAAAAATCAAGAATCCTAAACGATTACAGCGAGCTGTGAAGAAACAAGTAAAGAAGAAAATTTCTTCCAAGTCGAAAGAACTATTGCAGTTGCAGTATGAGGAAAGGAAAAAGATTTCAAAACATCAATCTAGTGTCCAAAAGCAATTGCTCAAACAAGAGAAATTCGAACGCAAACAGCAAAAACGAAGAGACAAGCATAAAGGACATTAACCCTTATCTCTTTCATCAAAAAAGCTTCGGTAGGAAGAAACCTACCGAGGCTTTTTAATAAATTTTATTCTGCATTACAGCGAACAGATGTAAAACTCAGTGGTTGTTCTAAAGGAGTTTAAATGTTGCTCTTCTTCCAAGAAAAATGGTGAAAAAAGAGAAAAAGTCTGGTCATTTGGAGCTGTGCAAGAATCCTTTGAAGAGCCACTTGTCAAAAAAATACTATTTCTATATCGAAATAGTTGACAGATGTAATAAGCAGTGGTACAATGACTTTGATATTTCGATATAGAAATAAAAAGGAGACAAAATGTACAAGATGCAAGGGGGCTACCAAGCTTTACAGATACGCTTGTTAAATGGGCGTATCTTTCAAAAACTGCTGAGTAAGGAACCAGATGCCCTATACCGAAGTGAACAAGGGAAAATTTTAACGATTTTGTGGAAGCAAGAGTTGGAGTGCGCTACTGCGACCGATATCGCTCTTGCGACGGGTCTAGCCAACAATACATTGACCAGCATGGTTAAGAAATTGGAAGAACAAGGCTTGGTTACGATTCAACCTTGTACGCAGGATAAAAGGAAAAAATATATTTCTTTGACAGACCTCGGTTGGGCACAAAAGGAAATTGGGGATCGTGTTAGTAAGGAACTGGGTGAGATTTTCTATCAAGGATTTTCGGATCAAGAAATTCGAGAATTTGAAGCCTATCAAGAGCGGATAATCTCAAATCTAAAAGCTAAAGAGAATGACATCTAGGGAAAGGAGGCAACAGTTATGATTGGAATTACAGGTGTAACAGGGAAATTAGGTTCCTATGTGGCGGATCTTGTCGATAAAAAAGGAATCGCTTCCGTCCATCTGGCAAGAAGCCCAGAGCGTGCAAAAGTTTATGCGTCAGCGGAACTTCGTAAGATGGTGTATGCCAATACTCCAGAGGTGGTTGAGGCCTTAAAGGGTATCGATGTCTTATTGATGGTCTCTGCTCGGGAAAATCCAGAGCGTGTCAAGGAGCACAAGGAGTTTTTAGATGCTGCAAAGCTGGCGGGGGTGCAGCATATTGTTTATACCTCCTTTTATGGGGCAGATGAGAAGGCAACCTTTACCTTGTCTCGAGATCATGCCCAGACGGAAGCCTATATCAAGGAGTTAGGATTCACCTATACATTTTTGAGAGATAATTTTTACTTGGACTTCTTGATAGATATTGCTCTTGAAAATGGGGAAATTCGTGGTCCAGCAGGAAGTGGGAAGGTTTCAGCAGTTGCCCGTAAGGACACATCTAGGGTTGCAGCAGAAATTCTTTTAAACCCTAAGGAGTGGGAGAATCAAAGCTTGAATCTGACAGGGCCAGAGGATCTTTCTATGGAAGAAATCGTAGCGCTCCTCTCAAAAGAGAGCGGTAAAACCATCACGTATGTGGATGAATCAGTAGAAGAAGCCTATGAGTCACGGAAAAAATGGCCAGCACAAACTTGGGAGTACGATGCCTGGGTCAGCACTTATACAGCGATTAAATCTAGGGAACAAGCTGGGGTTTCTACAGATGTCGAAAAAGTCCTAGGGCATCCAGCAAGTAGCTTATTGGATATTCTTAGAGACAGAAAACTTATTGAGGAAAAATATGATTGAATACAAACATGTAGCCTTGCGCTACACGGATAAAAACATTTTAAAAGATGTCAATCTCCGCATTGAAAATGGAGAATTTATGGTTCTTGTGGGACCTTCAGGATCTGGAAAGACTACCATGATCAAGATGGTGAACCGTCTTTTGGAACCGACAGATGGCAATATCTATATGGATGGGAAACGCATCAAAGACTATGACGAACGGGAGTTACGTCTCAGTACCGGCTATGTCCTTCAAGCCATTGCCCTATTTCCAAACTTGACCGTTGCGGAAAATATTGCTCTCATTCCTGAGATGAAGGGCTGGAGCAAGGAGCAAATCGCTTCGAAAACAGAAGAACTCTTGGCCAAGGTGGGGCTTCCTGCTGCAGACTATGCTCATCGGTTACCAAGCGAGTTATCTGGTGGAGAGCAACAACGGATTGGCATTGTGCGAGCTATCATTGGGGAACCAAAAATTCTATTGATGGACGAGCCTTTTTCAGCCTTGGATGCCATCTCTCGCAAGCAGTTGCAAGCTCTCACCAAAAACTTGCACAAAGAGTTTGGTATGACCACTATTTTTGTGACCCACGATACGGATGAGGCCTTAAAATTAGGCGACCGAATTGCAGTCTTGCAAAAAGGAGAGATTGTACAGGTGGCGGATTCTAAAGCCATCCTAGACCAGCCAGCCAACGACTTTGTCGCAGATCTATTTGGAGGTGCTCACCATGTCTAAACTACTTGCAACCTTTCAAGAACGCTTTGGGGACTGGCTCACAGCACTGGGACAACATTTGCAACTGTCATTACTGACCTTGCTCCTTGCTGTTTTTCTGGCTGTCCCACTAGCTGTTTATTTAAGTACACGCAAGAGAGCAAGCAACTGGGTCTTACAGGTAGCTGGGATCTTCCAGACCATTCCTTCCATGGCTCTTCTCGGCCTCTTCATTCCCTTTATGGGCATTGGGACGCTTCCGGCCTTGACAGCTCTCGTCATCTATGCCATTTTCCCCATCCTTCAAAATACCATCACTGGTTTACAAGGGATTGATCCAAGCCTTGAAGAAGCAGGGGTCGCCTTTGGGATGACCAAGTGGGAACGACTCAAGAAGTTCGAGATTCCCTTGGCCATGCCTGTTATTATGTCTGGGATTCGGACAGCAGCTGTGATGATTATCGGGACCGCTACTCTAGCTGCATTAATTGGAGCTGGAGGACTTGGTTCCTTTATCCTTCTAGGGATTGACCGCAATAATGCCAGTCTGATTTTGATCGGTGCCCTATCCTCTGCCTTCTTGGCCATCGCCTTTAACCTTCTTCTTAAATGGATGGAAAAGGCCAAATTACGGACCATCTTTACAGCCTTTGCGGTCATGGTCCTTGGATTGGGAGCTAGCTATGCACCAAGTCTTCTTCCAAAACCAGAAAAAGAAAACCTGGTCATTGCTGGGAAATTAGGACCAGAACCCGAAATTCTAGCTAACATGTATAAGATCTTGATCGAGGAAAACACGGACATGACAGTGACCGTCAAGCCGAATTTTGGAAAGACTACCTTCCTCTATGAAGCCCTGAAAAAAGGGGACATCGCTATCTATCCAGAGTTTACAGGGACCGTGACCGAAAGTCTCCTCAAGCCGGCGCCACAAGTCGGTCATGATCCAGGAGCAGTCTATCAAGCAGCCCGAGATGGGATCAAGCAACAAGACGACCTAGCCTTGCTCAAACCCATGGCTTATCAGAATACCTACGCTGTCGCAGTGCCTAGGAAGATTGCCCAGGAGTATGGCCTTAAGACCATTTCAGATTTGAAAAAGGTGGAAGGGCAACTCAAGGCAGGCTTTACCTTGGAGTTTAACGACCGAGAAGACGGAAACAAGGGCTTGCAGAAGGTCTATGGTCTTAATCTACAAGTCTCCACCATGGAACCAGCCCTTCGCTACCAAGCTATCCAGTCTGGCGATATCCAGATAACAGATGCTTACTCAACAGATGCCGAGCTGGCTCGCTATGACCTGGTGGTCCTTGAAGATGACAAGCAACTCTTTCCACCATATCAAGGGGCGCCCCTCATGAAAGAAGCTCTTCTTAAGAAACATCCCGAATTGGAAGGTGTGCTTAATAAGCTAGCTGGTAAAATCACTGAGAGCCAGATGAGCCAGATGAACTACCAAGTCGGAGTAGAAGGCAAGCCTGCTGCTAAAGTAGCGCGTGACTTTTTGGTAAAAGAAGGGTTGATAAAAAATTAACAAACCATTCTCAAGTCTTTGCACTTGAGAATTTTTTAATAGAAAGCAATTTTATATCCTTTCAGCAAGCTTTTGGGGTAGAGGGAAAGACCTTCTCTTCAAAAAAATCTCCATTGAGTCTGGCTTGAAATTGTGTTACAATAAGCCTTGAAGATGAATGAAAGAATATGGAAATAAGCATGAAAATAAGACCAGTGATTGGAATTACAGGAAATGAAAGACCCTTCCCAGATGATCCAGACGCGAACATGAGCTATGCGGCGACTGGTTTTGTCGAAGCGGTCAAAGAGGCAGGAGGGATTCCCTTGATCTTGCCGATTGGAGATGCGGCCTTGGCCAAAGACTACATATCGATGATTGATAAGCTCATCATCACCGGTGGACAAAATGTCTTGCCCAAGTTTTACGGAGAAGAAATCACCATCGACAGTGATGACTACCTCTTGAAACGCGATCTCTTTGAGTTGGCTTTGATTGAAGAAGCGCGTGCGGCTAAAAAAGCTATCTTTACCGTCTGCCGTGGGACCCAGCTCTATAATGTCGCTCTAGGGGGAACTCTGCATCAAGACATTGAACACCACTGGCAGGACAATCCAGGTCAGTACACCAGCCAAGAGTTGGTGACCAAGGATCAGACGATCCTGCAAGAGATCTATGGTAAGAACAGTCGCATCAATTCTTTCCATCATCAAAGTATTAAAGACTTGGCAGATGGCCTAGAAGTGATCGCGCGGGATCCTAAAGATGACATCATAGAAGCTGTTCAATCCACAGATGAGAGCCGTTTCCTCGGCGTTCAGTGGCATCCAGAACTACGTTTTGACAAGAGCCCAGCAGATCGCAAGCTCTTTGAATATGTCGTGAATGAATTATAAAGAGGACCAGCCCCTTAGGAATTTTTCCTAAGGGGCTTTTTCTTTAATCTGCGTAAGAAAGACTGTAAATTGTGACTAGGTTTTGGGGGAGGATTCGCTACAATAGAGCTAGTAGAATGAGGAGGATTAGGACATGTATCAATTTCCAAAGGATTTTTTATGGGGGAGTTCGACCTCGGGCCCTCAAACAGAAGGGCGTTTCGCCCAGGATGGAAAGGGAGACAATCTCTGGGATTACTGGTATAAGATCGAGCCCAACCGCTTTTATCAAGGGCAAGGACCAGAGAAAACATCGACTTTTTATGAACACTGGGAAGAAGATTTGGACCTCTTGTTAGAAACCGGCCACACGGCCTTTCGGACCTCTATTCAGTGGTCACGTATTTTCCCAGAAGGACGAGGAGAGATCAATCAAGTAGGTGTTGATTTCTACCGCCGTGTCTTTGAAAAGATTAAAGAAAAAGGGATTCACCTTTTGGTCAACCTCTATCATTTTGATTTACCGATGGCTCTTCAAGAGCAAGGGGATGGTTGGGAAAATAAAGAAACCGCCTATGCTTACCAGGAATATGCGCGTTTTTGTTTCAAGACCTATGGGGATCTGGTTGATCAGTGGATCACCTTTAATGAACCCATTGTCCCTGTAGAGTTTGGTTATTTTTATGATGCTCATTTTCCTCATAAGGTAGACGCGGCAGCAGCAGTTAAAGTAGCCTACCACACCCAGTTGGCAAGCTCTCTAGCAGTCAAGGCCTGTCACGAGGTGGATCCTAACTATCGTATCGGGATTGTGCTCAATCTAACACCGGCCTATCCTCGGAGCCAGCATCCAGAAGATGTGAAAGCTGCGCGCATTGCCGAGCTCTTTCAAGCAAAATCCTTCCTAGATCCATCTGTTCTTGGTCATTATCCTGAAGAATTAGTGGAGATCCTGCGGGAGCGTGATCTCTTACCGGATTATGATCCCTTTGAATTGCGCTTGATTGAGGAAAATACAGTGGATTACCTAGGGGTTAACTATTACCAACCACTCCGTGTGGCAGCTCCTCGTTATGCTCCAAATCCAGCATCTCCTCTACTCTTTGAACAATTCTATGAACCCTATGTCATGCCAGGCCGCAAGATCAATCCCCACCGAGGTTGGGAAATCTATGAGCAAGGCTTGTATGACATTGCCCAAAATATCAAGGAAAACTATGGCAATATCGAGTGGATCCTGACAGAAAATGGGATGGGGGTTGAAGGAGAGGAAAAATTCCGCAAGGATGGCGTGATCCAAGACGACTACCGGATTGACTTTGTCAAAGACCATCTTCGTGAGCTCCACCGGGCTATTCAAGATGGTGCTAACTGTAAAGGTTATTTGATCTGGACCTTTATTGACTGTTGGTCATGGCTCAATGGCTACAAGAACCGCTATGGCTTGGTTGAATTGGATCTCGAGAGTCAAAAACGTACCCTCAAAAAATCCGGCCATTGGTTTAAAGAACTAAGCCAAGCCAATGGATTTGAAGACTAAATCAAAATCCGCAGCCTGTGTTCAATTCGTATGGAGACTCCTCAAATCGTCATATTAAAGCTTGGAGTCAAATAGTTCCCCGGACGATTTGACTCTCAATCATTCCGAATGTCTGAAACCATTATGTTTCAGGCATTTTTCTTACAGTGGAAATTTTCTCAAATGACTTCGTCTTCAATCTTAACGCTAACTTAACTAGACCAATTTTCTTGAATTTCCTAGTTGACAAACTAGAAGAAGCATTGTATACTGACTCCGCTGGTTGCTTTTTGGTCAAATTAGACTAGACCAATTTTAAAGTAGCTGAGAAATCGACCATGGGTCGTTTGACTAAGTAAAGGGGAAAGTATAGCAAGGCTATATCGTAAAAATTATGTGCGGAATCGTTGGTGTTGTAGGAAATACAAATGCTACAGATATTTTGATTCAAGGACTTGAAAAACTCGAATACCGAGGCTATGACTCTGCGGGTGTTTTCCTGGCTAGTGAAGGCAAGAGCCAATTGGTAAAGGCAGTTGGCCGCATTGCAGAATTGTCGTCTAAGGCAGAAGGTGTCGAAGGAACAGCTGGGATCGGTCATACCCGCTGGGCCACTCACGGAAAACCAACTGAGGACAATGCTCACCCACACCGCTCGGAAACAGGTCGCTTTGTTTTGGTCCACAATGGGGTCATTGAAAATTACCTTGAAATCAAGGAAGAATACCTAGCAGGTCACCATTTCAAGGGGCAAACAGATACAGAAATTGCTGCCCACTTGATCGGAAAATTTGCTGAAGAAGATGGCTTGTCTACGCTCGAAGCCTTCAAAAAAGCCCTCCACATCATCCGTGGGGCCTATGCTTTTGCTTTGATGGATGCGGAAGATCCAAGCACCATCTATGTGGCAAAAAATAAATCACCACTCCTGATCGGTCTTGGTGATGGCTACAATATGGTCTGTTCTGATGCCATGGCCATGATTCGTGAAACTAACCAATATATGGAAATCCATGACCAAGAGTTGGTCATTGTCAAGGCTGACAGCGTTGAAGTGCAAGACTATGATGGCAACGTCAAAGAACGGGATAGCTACACGGCTGAACTCGACCTTTCTGATATTGGAAAAGGGACTTACCCATACTACATGCTCAAGGAAATCGATGAGCAACCAACTGTCATGCGTAAGTTGATCCAAGCCTATACAGATGAATCTGGACAAGTAGTGGTAGATCCAGCTATTATCAAGGCTGTTCAAGAAGCAGATCGAATCTATATCCTTGCGGCTGGTACCTCTTACCATGCTGGATTTGCTTCTAAAAAAATGTTAGAAGAGTTGACAGATACTCCAGTAGAACTCGGTATTTCATCTGAGTGGGGGTATGGTATGCCACTTCTCAGCAAGAAACCGCTCTTCATCTTTATCAGCCAATCTGGCGAAACGGCCGATAGCCGCCAAGTATTGGTCAAAGCCAATGAAATGGGCATTCCAAGCTTGACAGTGACCAATGTTCCAGGATCAACTCTTTCACGTGAAGCAGACATGACCATGTTGCTCCATGCTGGTCCTGAAATTGCGGTAGCTTCTACTAAGGCTTATACGGCTCAAATCGCAGCCCTTGCCTTTCTTGCGAAAGCTGTTGGGGAAGCCAATGGCAATGAGAAGGCCAAAGCCTTTGATTTGGTGCACGAATTGTCTATCGTTGCTCAATCGATCGAATCAACCCTTTCAGAAAAAGAAGTTATCGACGAAAAAGTCCGTGGCTTGTTGGAAACAACCCGTAATGCTTTCTATATCGGACGTGGCCAAGATTACTATGTTGCCATGGAAGCCAGTTTGAAACTAAAAGAAATTTCTTACATCCAATGTGAAGGCTTTGCAGCGGGTGAGTTGAAACACGGGACCATCGCTCTGATCGAAGAGGGTACACCGGTCATCGCCCTCTTGTCTGACCCAGTCTTAGCCAGCCACACACGTGGAAACATCCAAGAAGTGGCAGCACGTGGGGCTCATGTTTTAACCATTGCAGAAGAAAATGTCGCTAAAGAGACAGATGATTTGGTCTTGACAGCGGTTCACCCTTACCTCTCTCCAATCTCAATGGTGGTGCCAACCCAATTGATTGCCTACTTTGCAACCCTTCATCGTGGGCTCGATGTCGACAAACCACGGAACCTTGCTAAGTCTGTAACCGTTGAATAAACTTGTCTATATAGAAAAAACATCCTCGTTAGGTTTTTCCTAACGAGGATATTTGTTTTATTTGTCAAAACCTTGCAAGGCTTTGAGGCGTTCTTCTGTTTGTCCCTTGGCGTCTAGTTTTTTACCTTGGTAAACAGCTGATTCCCATGATCCGTACATTGGATTTGGGAAGATGATGAATTTTTCACCAAATTCTTTTTGCAATTCGTCCAATTTCTTGTCGCGATCAGCTTCAGAGGTCTTAGAGAAGTCTGCAAAGTCGACCAGGTTGTCCCCGAAGAGCAAGACAAGGTTGGTCTTTTCTTGTACAGCTTGGCGACGGCCTTCTTTTGATTTGACGCCATCTTCTAAGAACATGAGGTGGTCACGTCCTTGAACAGGAATGCCTTCTTTTTCAAGGTTTTTGATGGTATCATCTACTTGAGAGGTTGTACGGTCAGAAATGTAGTAGATTTGAACCCCGTTTTGATCCGCATATTGAAGGAAATCTTTGGCACCTGGCACCGCTTTTGCGGCTGCTTTTTTCACCCAAACATCCCAATCTTTAGGATTGAAGGCCGTACCATCTTTGACGTTTTGAACTTGGTAAGGGCTGTTGTCTAAAACAGTTTCGTCCAAATCCAAGACGATGGAATAAGGCTTATCAGAAGGAGTTTGGAGGATCTCTTTCAAACGGTCAGTAGCGACATTGTAGCCTTGTAAATACAAAGCCTTGGTTTCTGCTGCCTTTTGGTACCAGAGAACAGACATGGTATTTTCTTGTGAGCGCTGCTGATCATAGGTCATCGTCACCTGATTTTTAGTGCTACTTGCTTTTGTCTCTTGCGTTTTGTTGGTGTTGCTTCCACAACTCGTCAGTAAAATGACAGAAGCAAGAGCAGAAACGATGGTAAAGGTGGTTTTTGTTGTTTTCATAAACCGTACACTCCTTAAAATTATTCTATAAAAATTATACTCCTTTCAATCTTGCCTGACAAGAAAGAGAAGAAGGTGTCTAGGAATCGGTGAAAAGAAAAAGAAGGAAAAACGCTGCTATGAAAGGTTTCTTCGCCTCAACATATGCTATTTTTTCCTTTAAAAGAAGGGATATAGTTTTCTGCTATAACCGGATCAAGAAAAGATCAAAGCATCCCTTTTCTTCTAAAATGAAACAATAAAGAAAGATACTCGCAAGTCCCTATTTTCAAGCACTTGCGTTTTTTTGATGCCTTTCTCAATAAAGAAATTTTAAGGCCTTGATAGGGAAAATATATTAGTCAGCTACTTTTTGAGGTGATATCATGGTTACAAATTCCAGAAGGAAAGCAGTCAGTCTTTCTGTTGGAGAAATATTGAGGAGGATGTACAGTATGAGTAAAAAAGAATTGGTTCTTCGTGCCATTCGAGGCGAAACAGTAGAGCGAATCCCTGTAGGATTTTGGCTCCATTATGTGACCCAAGAAGAAAAAGAATTGGGTCTAGACAATCCGGCTGTAGTAGAAAAAAGTATTAAGGGCCACCAACACTATGTTGAAGAAATTTCACCTGATTTTGTCAAGATCATGAGCGATGGCTTCTTCCGCTATCCGAGTGCTCTTTATTCGAGAGAGATCAGATCGATCCGAGAATTGAAGGATATTCAACCGATTGGAGAGCATCATCCATGGATTGAAAAACAAATCGAAGTGGTCAAGGAAATTTGTTCTCATTTCCATGAAGAGATTGCTTCTTTCTACAATATCTTCTCGCCCATTTCTTATTTGAAACGCTGGTTCCGTACGGATCAATCCCGTGGAGATCAAATGATTGCAGACTTTATCAAGGAAGATCCAGAAACTTTAGCTCATGTCCTTGACGTGATTGCAGGAGACATCGCTACTTTAAGTCGCCGCTTGATCCAAGAAGCAGGTATTGAAGGGATTTACTTTTCAACCCAGCAAATTCAAGACGAGCGTGTGACAGATGAAGAATACTGCAAGTTCATTGAGCCTAGCAGCATCGCTGTCCTAGAAGCAGCCAATGAAGCTGGAGGCATCAATATCCTTCATATCTGTGGTTTTGAAGGGGCCAGCAATGAAGTGGAACTCTTCAAGGATTATCCAGCTCAAGTCATTAACTGGGCAACCCATCATGAAGGCCTTAGCCTAGCCGCAGGTCGCAAACTTTTCGGCGATCGTGCCGTTTTGGGTGGCTTTGTCAATGGCAAAAAAGGCTTGCTCTATCAAGGGGAACGAGAAGCTATTGAGCAAGAAACGCGCCGCTTGGTGGCTGAAGCCGGAAGTCGTGGTTTGATCCTTGGAGCAGACTGTACCGTGCCAGATGATTTCCAATTGGAACGCTTAGATTGGGTGCGTCAAGCAGCTGTATTGTAAGAAGAAAGGAGAGGGAGATGAAAAAGATCAATGTATGGTGTATCCTGGTAACCGTTTTGTTTTTGCTTTTAGGGCTTAGTAAAGCTGCTCTAGCAAGCAGTCAGGGGAAAGCAAAAAAAGATCCAGATATGGAAAGACTGGAGAAAATTCCAGCCCATAGCCTCTCCCTCCTTCGCCCGTCTGATCTAGCAGGAATTCTTCTTCTCGAAGATCAGTGATAAAAAAAGATGAAGAGCTTGATAAAAAATATATATTAGTCAAAGCATCATTGAAGTGATAAGATAACAAACAAGAAAAGATAGAACGAGGTAAGAACATGTCATCAAAAAGAGAATTAGTGTTAAAAGCTTTCAAAGGAGAAGCAGTTGACCGTGTGCCAGTTGGATTTTGGCATCATTTTACAACAGAAGAAGAATGGTTGAAAGGATTTTCAAATCCGGAAATTATTGAAAAAAACCTGAATGGCCATAAAAACTTCCTTCACAAGGTCAAACCAGACTTTGTCAAACTCATGAGTGATGGTTACTTTGCTTATCCAAATCCAGCCATTCACAAAGGCCTTGAAAATATCTCTGACTTAGCAGGGATTGAACCACTCGGAGCAGATCATCCATGGATCACAGAGCAAGTAGAGCTCGTTAAAAAAATCCGTGCCGGTTTTGAAGAAGACATTGTGGCTATCTACAATATCTTTGCTCCAGTGACCTACTTCAAATGGTTGGTCGGAGAAGTTTCAGGAGGAGATGACTTGATCGCCAACTTTATCGATCAAGATGCAGCAACTCTTAAAAAAGTATTGGATACAATTGGCCAAGATATTGCAAGTTTGAGCCAACGAATTATTAAAGAAGCAGGAGCAGACGGGATCTACCTCAGTGTTCAAAGTATCCAAGATGCGCGGGTTACACAAGAAGTCTATAAAAACATTATTGCACCGAGTGAACTCCATGTCTTAGAGGCGGCCAATGAAGCCGGTGGCGTAAATATTCTTCATATCTGTGGCTACGAAGGAGCTCGCAATGATATCCATCTCTTCACAGACTACCCAGCCCAAGTCATTAACTGGGCAGTCGGACCAGAAGGAATCAGCCTAGCAGAAGGATGCGAAATCTTCGGTGGACGCACGGTTCTTGGTGGCTTTGAAAATGGTAAAAATGGTCTTCTTTACACAGGAGATAAGGCTGCGATCCAAGCAGAAACCAAACGCATCATCGCAGAAACCGGAACCACAGGTTTGGTCATCGGTGCCGATTGTACGATTCCAAGTGACATTGATGAAGAACGAATCGAATGGGTTCGTGAAGCTGCAGCAGAATAAGGAAAATAGAAAAGGGAGAACAGAGTATGAGTAAAAAAACATGGATTATCGGTGGAGTAGCAGTACTTGCCATTGCAGGTGCAACCATTCTTGGACGGAGCTTAAACCATGCAAACGACAGCAAAGGCTCAACAGGAACGAACAAGGTAACAACCTTGAAAGTAGCCCACACTCAAAACTATGTACCGTATGATTTCGTTGATGAAAAAGGAGAATCAGATGGCTATGAAGTAGCCGTTCTCAAAGCCATTGACGAAAAACTACCAGACTACAAGTTTGAGTACACTGGAACAAGTGATGACGATCTCTTAATCGGTCTAGAATCTGGTAAATACGATATCGGAACCAAAGGAGCTTGGTATACCGAAGAACGTGCTAAGAAATTTATCATTCCAAAAGAACCAATTGGAGCAAGTATCATCGGATTTACCGTACGGAAAGAAGATGCGAATAAATACAAGAACATCGATGACTTTGCTAAAGAAAAAGGAAAATTGGTTCCAATTTCACCACAAAATGCGCAGTGGAATGTTATTAAAGAATACAATGAAAAGCATAAGGACCAACAAATCGAATTAACAGCTGCGGAATCTTTCAAAGTCGCAGATGCCTATGCTTGGGTTCTTGAAGGACGTTACGATGCCTTCTTTGACATCAAACTTTCCTTTGAAAAAGCTGTCACAGATAAAGATGGTTCTTACCACCAATACGCGGACAAACTTAGCTGGTTTGCCTACAAAGGAATTCCAACTTACCCATTGATCCATAAGGATAAGAAAAACGAAAAATTTGCGGAAGCATACAGCAAGGCTATCAAAGAATTGGAAAAAGATGGCACACTTGCTAAATTGTCGAAAAAATATTTCGGTGAAGATGTCTTCAGTTATGTAGATAAAGAGAAATAAGATGGAACTGGGTGCGCATAGCCCCAGCTTCCTTATTTCTATACGGATACAGAAAGGAAAAGAAACATGGTCTCATACGACATTTCCAAGGTTTGGTCATTTCTTCCAACCTTGGTCCAAGCTCTACCAGCGACCCTAGCTTTGATGGTTTTAACGACGGTTTTCGGTTCTGCATTTGGCTTGGTTTTGACCTGGGCACAAGTATCAGAAGATAAGGTAGGAGCAGGTCTTGCAAAAGGTTATGTCTTTACTTTGCGTTGTACCCCTCCGATTGTCTTGCTCTTTTTGGTCTTTTATGGACTCCCCCAATTTTTGAACTGGTGGTTGGGCATTGACATTGACCACTGGTCCAAGTTTGTCTTTGTCCTTGTTGCCATGTTTCTTCTCTTTGCCGCTATGATCTCTGAGGTCTTCAAGGCAGCCTATTTGGCCATTCCAAAAGGACAGATGGAAGCAGGCTTGAGTATCGGCTTGACGCCAGCTCAAACCATTTGGCGGATTGTCCTTCCCCAAGCCTTTCGCGTAGCTCTTCCAAATATGACGACTGCCATCTTGAACCTTATGCGCGATGCCGCTTTGGCTTATACCATTGGCTTTATCGATATCATGGGAGCAGGCAACAACTTGATCAGCCGCAATCTTGGGAATTATTCCCTCGAAACGTATACAGCTGTAGCAGTGATCTACTGGGGAATTGCCCTTGTGATCTCCTTCTCCGCTCAACTCCTTGAGAAACGACTCAGTGTAACAGAAAGGTAGCTTATGGATTTCAATTTTATTAGTAAAGCATTTCTAGCCACCTTGGGTGGTGTTCCAGTGACCCTTCTGATCATGGTCGTATCGATTCTCTTGAGTTTTCTTCCAGCCCTCTTTTTGGCACTCGGTCAGATTTATAAGGTCAAAGGTGTTCGCAGTTTTTCAGTGATTTACTTAGCCTTTATCCGCGCGACACCTCCGATTCTCTTGATTCTCTTCTTTTATAGTCTCTTTCCCAGCCTTTTAAATAGCTTTTTTAAGAGTATTGGTAGTCACTTTAATGTCTTTGAGATCAATCCCATTTACTATGCCTTTATCATCTTTAGCTTGATGACAACGGGGAGTCTTGCTGAAATTCTCCGGTCAGCCATTCTGACGGTGGATAAGGGCCAGCTAGAAGCAGCGCAAGCCATTGGTTTGACCAATCGCCAAGCCTATATCCGCATTGTTTTTCCACAAGCCTTGCGTTCAGCCCTGCCCAATTTGTGTAACTTGGTTATCAACTTGGTCAAAGGAACCTCCCTTGTCTTTGTCATGACGATCAAGGATATCACCGCCATTGCCAAGGTAGAAGCCTCTTATGGCTATCAATATTTTGAATCCTATCTAGTGATTTTTATTCTTTATATTGTCATTTGTGGGGTGATTCAGTGGGGATTCAATCGCTTAGAAAAACGCCTGACACTCGCATAGAAGAAGGAGAAATAAGAAGATGTTAGAAGTAGAACACGTATCGAAAAAATTTAAGGACCACCAGGTCCTGGTAGATGTTAATCTCAAGGTCAACCAAGGGGATGTCGTCGTTATTTTGGGGCCGTCTGGATCAGGAAAAACAACCTTCCTTCGCTGCCTCAACCACTTGGAAAAGGCAGATACAGGCCACCTAACCTTAGGTGGAAAAGAATATGACCTCTCAAAACTCAGCAAAAAAGAGATTCTAGAAATCCGGCAAAAGACAGCCTTTGTCTTCCAGCATTACAATCTCTTTGCCAATAAAACAGCGCTTGAAAATATCCTAGAAGGACTGGTTGTAGCTCGGAAGATTCCAAAAGAAGAAGCCATCCAACGGGCAGAATCAGCCCTTGAAAAAGTTGGTCTCCTCGCTTACAAGGATTACTATCCTTCTCAATTGTCAGGGGGCCAGCAGCAACGAATCGGAATCGCGCGTGCCATCGCAGTGAAACCAGACGTGATCTTGCTGGATGAACCGACTTCAGCGTTAGACCCAGAGTTGGTCGGTGACGTCTTAGATGTCATGAAGCAATTGGCCCAAGAAGGAGTGACCATGGTTGTCGTAACCCATGAGATGGGCTTTGCGCGTGATGTAGCCAACCACGTTATCTTTATGGATGGCGGACACATCATCGAAGAAAATGAACCGCATGAATTCTTCAACAGTCCAAAGGAAGAGCGAACCAAACAATTCCTTTCACGGATTTTATCCGATGCCACTTATAGCGTCGAATATATGATTTAACAGGAGACACACCCAGTAAGGGTGTGTTTTTTAGAATCTGGAAAAAATTCTTAAAAATTGGGTCATTTTTTAAAAATCATTACGAATAATATAAGTGAGAGGGAAATATGACTGATAAAAAACAAGGATTTGTACTACTATTCTTACTGACTTTGTTTCTAGGAGGTTGCAGTCTTTTTACGGATAAAGCTGCTGAGAGAAGGGAAATGATTCAGATTGCAGAAAGCACGAAAATGGAGCGAGCGATAAAACACTTGTTAATCAGTATCGATCCTAAAGCTTTCTCTTCAGAAGGAGTCATTCACTCCTATACCCTGATAAAAGGTGAATTGGAATACAATCCAATGGGAGGCATGAATGTATCTCTCGTTATCAATGGCGATAAAAAGTTAACGATCGATACGACTGTTCAAATGGAAGATTCAGGACAGTTCGAAGCAGGTAGTTATGGTATTTCAGCAAAATTAAGTGATCTGTTAAGTAAAGCAGAAAAGACTGGGAAATAAACTCATTCAGGTAAATACCCCTAATATAGGAAAATAGAAACATTTCTGAATCAAAGTTGGTATGTTACATCAATAGCTAGTGCTTGTAACGATTTAGCAACATTTTTTAACAAAAGTAACATTTCAGACGTTGATGGAATTTTGTATAATAAATTTTAAGAAAACTAGAGAAAGAAATGGGAAGAAGATGAAAAAAAGTAAATTAATTGTGTTGATAATGGTAGTATTTAGCCTGAGCTTAGGAGGCTGTAGCTTTTTTAATGGACAATCTGCCAAGAAACAAGAAATGATTCAAATCGCAGAGAGTAAGAAGATGAAAGTGGCGATTGAAAATATGTTGAAAAAATTAGACCCTAAAGCTCTTACTCCAGAAGGAAAAATCAAATCATATAAAATTTCTAAAGATGATTTAGATTATAATCCGATGGGAGGGCTATTAGTGAAAATAGTTATAAATAATGATGAAAAGCTAATTTTAAGCACAACTATACAAGAGGATGCTACAACAGGGAAATATGAAGAGACCTATTTTGGGGAAACAGAGGAGTTAAGTGATTTATTAGATAAGGAGTGATAATGGCTAATAATTTAAATTTCAATGATCAACAAAATGTTAAAGCTGCCCTACTTGAATACGAAAAAGATGTCAAAATAAATGGAAAGTTTAAAATTGGGGCTAAGAAAGAGGAATACATTGGTAATGTCGCCCACATTTATGATAGTACCAATGGCAACGAGGAGCAGGTGTTCGTTCTTACTAACAATGGCCAAGGCGCGCAACAAAATGCAGTCCCCTATTCTGCTTCTGATGAAGATCGTGCTCAAATCCATGATGTAACAGTTTTGATGAAGGGATCTGAAACTGAAATAAGTACCCAAAAATTACTCCATGATACATTTACAGATTGGGTAGGGACAGACCTGCCAGCAGCTTCCAATATTTTGAACCCTGGTGGTGCGAGCGAGTATGCAACTGAATATGCGAAGAAGTATGCGCGTGATAAGGCTAAAGATGATTTTAACAATTTTGTAGAAGCTTTTGAAGATGCGGTTGTTCCTAATTCTGTTAGGCTTCCGCCGGATGCCACGCCCTTTGGCAGGTTTATGAAAAAAGCGCTGGACAATCCTGTCAGCAATTTCATACAGGAAAAAGCATCAGATGCGGTCGGCTTTTTTGCAGAAAGAACAGCCGAAGAACAAGTTAAATTTCCTGCTTTAGTGGGAGCTGCTTTTTTAAAAAAATACAATGATGAAAACGGGACTTTCCCGCCTCCGCAGTTTAAAGATGCTGCAGCTCATTTGAAAGAGGTGATCCGAAAATATCCCAATGCCAAGATTGATCTATACGGTCACTCTCTGGGTTCTATGAATATTCAGTATGCGCTTGCCTGTTTGACGGAAGAGGAAGCTTCTCATATTGGGACCGTACACCTATATAATGGCCCTAATGCCTATCCTATCCTAACACCCGAGCAAAAAGCGCGTATAGATGCGCTGAAGTACAAAATCTACAACCACATTGACCATAAAGATTTGGTTAGCTTGGGCTATCAGGATTCTGGAAGCAAGGAATCCAGTGGGATTGTCAAGCACCTCAAAACTAATGATTTAAAAAATACTGGCCTGCAACATATGATGCATGGTTATATCTATGATAAGAATGGAAATTTGGTTCTTGAAAAGGGAACGGAAGCCATCACTCGCAAGGAAATCATTGAAGAGCGGATGAAGGTTTACTATCGCCTAAAAGATAAATTACAAAAAACAGGTGGTGGACTGAGCTCAAGTGAACGGATCTATCTGGATGCTTTGCAGGCGCGCTTGGCTTCTGATGAATTGATTCGAGTAGTGGATGAGGGGCTGGAGCAAGCTCAGAAATCTAAGGGACAACTGGATACAGATTTAGAAGCTTTGGAGAAAGTCTTACAGACCGTTCCGAAAGGCTTCATTCTCAATCTTGCCGAAGTAGAAGAGGCTTATGCACAGGCCGGTGCAACAAGGCAAACAGTTGTCACTGAAGTAAGAGAAAGGTTCGACAATCGTTTGGCTGCATATCAGTCCTTATCGGATGAATTTCATACTTTAAACGAGCAAGTGAATACAGGAATTGAGCTCTTAAAAGCAAAAGATCAAAAAATAGCAGGAGAAATGAACCAGTGGGAACAACTAGCTTATTAATTTCATCTACTCTTTCAAAAAAGGAAAAGAAACTAGATCACTTGGAAAGAGAGTTCCAAAAAGCGCGCTTGGAGCTAGATGAAAAGCGTTGCCTAGTGGAAAGAAAACAGCAGCTCTTCACCCAGATGCTGGAAGAAGAGTATGCGATGGCAGCTTCCTTCTTACAAGAGCAGGAAGTTGATAACAGTTGTGGATGGGAGTCCCTCCATCGCTGTATCGAAGAGTATGATATCGAAGCTAGAGAAGCTGCACAAGTAGCTTTAAAACAGATCGAAATCGAGGAAGAGAATTTATGGCAATCCTACCGGAAAGATAGACGCCAACTGGAAGAGGAGTTTGCACAAGATAAAGTTTCATAGTATAGAAGAGGAGGAAGTATGGGTGATAGTCCAGTCAAAGATTTCTTTGATTTAGATATGAAAGATAAGATGAGGATCATCGAAAGCCGAAAGAAACTTGAAAAAGATTTAATCCGGGTTGTCTATGCGCCCGTTTTATTGACCTGCAAGGCAGGAGTTGAGAAGCGTTACAATGATGGCTTGACTGCGATTGCAACAGTAGCTGAAGAAGACGTCCAAGTGGTCGGGAAGCAACTAGACCAATCCATGGTGGGGCAATTTGCTAAAAATGTACAGACAGCTATTCAAGAAAAAGCTGGTAAATTTAAATCTATCTAGCCAAGAACTTCTATTTAAATATGGAATCTGGAGTGACATCCAGATTTTTTTAATAAATTTAAAAAATTATGTAAAAAAGTGTTGACAAAGAAATCAGTCTGCGTTATAATAATTTATGTAAACAAAAAGAGGTTGAAAAAACCTACTAGTTTACAAGATCAATAGTGGAAAGGAGATGGTGATATGCTATTTCCAAAATTAAGACAACTAATTGATAAAAGGAAAAATAGAAACTGTTAGCCTGTAGGGCTATTATTAAATCAATGAATTAAAATTATGTAAACAATCAAACGGCAGCCAATTGGTCTGCTAATTTTCAAGAATGAATTAAAATTATGTAAATTAGAGGTAACAACTATGAATAACAACTTTAACAATATGGATGATCTTTTCAATCAACTAATGGGAAACATGGGTGGTTTTCGTTCTGAAAGCCGTCGCTACATGATCAACGGTCGTGAAGTGACACCTGAAGAATTCGCTATTTACCGTCAAACCGGTCAACTTCCAAATGAAGGAAGCGAGCAAGTGCAACACCATCAAGGTAAAGGAATGAAACAAGATGGGATCCTTGCAAAACTTGGTCGCAACTTGACCGAAGAAGCTCGTGAAGGAAAATTGGATCCAGTCATCGGACGTAATAAAGAAATTCAAGAAACTGCTGAAATCTTGTCTCGTCGTACCAAGAACAATCCTGTCCTTGTAGGGGATGCCGGTGTTGGTAAAACAGCAGTTGTAGAAGGTTTGGCACAAGCTATTGTGAACGGGGATGTTCCAGCTGCTATCAAGAACAAAGAAATCATCTCGATTGATATTTCTGGTCTAGAAGCTGGTACGCAATACCGTGGTAGCTTTGAAGAAAATATTCAAAATCTGATCCAAGAAGTCAAGGCTATGGGAAATGTTATTCTCTTCTTTGATGAAATCCATCAAATCCTTGGTGCAGGTAGCACAGGTGATGGTCAAGGATCTAAAGGTCTTGCGGATATCATCAAACCTGCTCTTTCACGTGGGGAATTGACAGTCATTGGGGCAACGACTCAAGATGAATACCGTAACACCATCTTGAAGAATGCGGCTCTTGCTCGTCGTTTCAACGAAGTGAAAGTCAATGCTCCATCAGCCGAAGATACTTTCAAGATCCTCCAAGGGATCCGTGATCTTTATGAAAAACACCACAATGTCATCTTGCCAGATGAAGTTTTGAAAGCAGCGGTTGATTATTCGATCCAATACATTCCACAACGTAGCTTGCCTGATAAGGCCATTGACTTAGTCGATGTGACAGCTGCTCACTTGGCAGCCCAACATCCAGTAACGGATGTTCATGCTGTGGAACATGAAATTGAAGAAGAAAAAACCAAACAAGAAGAAGCTGCGGCTAAAGAAGATTACGAAGCAGCTTTGAAAGCAAAAGTTCGAATCGAAGAACTTGAAAAGAAAATTGCTAATCATACGGAAGACCATAAAGTAACAGCAACAATCAACGATGTGGCTGAATCTGTAGAACGGATGACGGGTATTCCAGTGTCTCAAATGGGTGCAACTGATATCGAACGTTTGAAAGATATGGGTCACCGTTTGCAAACTAAGGT
>JAWGXY010000021.1:0-22817 GCA_032572035.1 Streptococcus parasanguinis | reverse complement strand
CGTGGCGGATCTTTCAGAGTCTGTTTCAGATTTGAATGATCAAGCCCGTCAATTGAGTGTCAAAGCGGTGTCAGCTGGTGAAAAAACAGTGAAAGCCTCTATCGGATTAAAAGCGATTAAGATGGCTTCAAAATTATTTAAATAGAATCGAGGAAGAATATGGGACGTTTATCTAGTTTATTAATTGGTGTGATTTCAGGTGCTTCAGCAGCCTACTATTTATCAACAGAGCAAGGAAAGAAAGTCACTAAAAAAGTGGTGCGCTTCGTAAAAGATTATCAAGAAGATCCTCAAGAAGTACATGAATCGGTGAAACAAACTGCTAAGGATGTTTCAAAACAAGCAGCAGAAGTGATCCAACAAACCAAAGAAAAAGTTGGTTCTGGAGAAATTACGACAGGAACTGTTTTGGAGTCTGTCAAAGAAAAGACGCAAGATGTGGTTGAAAAATCTCAAGAAGTCTATCACTCATTTAAGGATAAACTTCAAAAAGAAAATCTAAGTGGCAATGACTTGGTTCAATCCATTCGCAAACAAACAGAATCAGAAGACATCGTTTTAGAATTGGATGAAAAAGATTCTGAAGAAGCAGCTGAAGAAGAAACAAAAGAAGTATAAAAAATGAGGCTCACAGAGCCTCATTTCAGATTGAAGACAAAATCATCTTAGAAACTTTCCTTAAGTGAGTACGGACGTCAGCGAACTTCAAAGAAGTTCCATGACTTAGTTTTGAACCTAAAGTTTCAAAACTCCCGAGTGCCTGAAACAAATATGTTTCGGGCACTTTTCTCACGGCGAAAAGTTTCGATAGATGATTGAATAACTTTAACTCATAAAAAGTATTTATTCTTATAGAATTCCTAGGAAGTCTTTGAATTATCAAACACCATACCAAGTTTTTCTGAGTTACATGAAAAGTCTAACTTAATTTGACAACTTAGGGATTTATAATTGAAGAACTGTTTGTCTACGTTCTCAAACCCGGATCAGTGGGCCTTGTTTTTTTTTGGAAGGTAAGATGGCAATTGGCAGTTAAGTTTTGTCTTCCAATTGTTATTCCAATTAAAAAAATTCGAGTAAATAAAAAAATCAGGCGAACCTAATTTTTATTTTTTTCGTTTATTGTAGTAAATTCGGAACCCTTGAATACTAGCAAAGCTAGAACCAATCGCTAAAGCAAACGCAAAGAAAGTATTCATTTTTGTTGCTAAAAAGACAAAACTAAATACAACCGTCAACACACAGAAAATAGCGATATTTAAAAAATATAGCAATTCACTTAATTGAGGTGCGGGTTCAACTTCAGGAGCATAGTCCTGAATAGGGGTTTCTTGGGTTTGTTTGGTTAATTCGATATAATCGAATTCTTCATTATAGTGTCTTAAATTTCTTACGGGCATTTTCTCTCTCCTAACAGTACTCTATTATTCTATCATGAATTCAGGTATATAAATGTTACAAAAATGTTACAAATTTTACAAAATGAATAAATTTTTCTAGAATATCGGAATTTTTGTTATAATGGTTCTATGAAAAATATTATTATTACAGCAACAGCAGAGAGTGTTGAGCAAGCGCAAGCCCTGATTGATGCAGGGGTTGACCGAATCTATGTCGGTGAAAAAGACTACGGATTACGATTGCCTCAAACTTTAAGCTATGACGAAATAAATCGAATTGCCCAACTGGTCCATGCTGCTGGTATAGAATTGACAGTAGCTGTAAATGCACTCATGCACCAATCGATGATGGATTCAATCAAGCCTTTCCTAGATTTTCTAAAGGAAATTCAGGCTGATTATATTACTGTCGGAGATGCGGGCGTTTTTTATGTCTTGAAACGAGATGGCTATCCATTCAAAACCATCTACGATGCATCAACCATGGTTACTTCTAGTCGCCAGATCAATTTCTGGGGAAAACAAGCAGGAGCTTCTGAGGCTGTTTTGGCTCGTGAGATTCCATCTGCCGAATTATTCGTAATGGCTGAGAATCTTCAGATTCCAGCAGAAGTCTTGGTCTATGGTGCTAGCATTATCCACCATTCGAAACGACCTCTTCTTCAGAATTATTACAACTTTATCAAGACAGAAGAATCTGTGACCAAAGATCGCGATCTGTTCTTAGCAGAACCAGGAGATCCCAATTCCCATTATTCAGTCTATGAAGACAAACATGGAACCCATATCTTCTCAAATAATGACTTGAATATGATGACCAAATTGTCTGAGTTGGTAGAACATGGCTTTGATCATTGGAAACTCGATGGTGTCTACTGTCCGGGTGAAAACTTTGTCAAGATTACAGAGTACTTTGTCAAGGCCCGTGATTTGATTCAAAATGGAACATTTACACAGGATCAAGCCTATCTGTTTGATGAAGAAATCCGCAAATTACATCCAGCTAATCGTGGTTTGGATACTGGTTTCTATGATTATGAACCAGATCGTGTAAAATAACAAATAATACTAGGGCTTCTTCGTTTGTGAGTTTTCCTTTTTCAGGGAACGAAGAGGCTATTCATCATATCGACAATCTTGTAAATTGGAGAAAACATGACAAATACAAAAAAACGTCCAGAGGTTTTGGTACCTGCTGGAACATTAGAAAAATTAAAAGTTGCCGTTAATTATGGGGCAGACGCTGTGTTCGTTGGTGGACAAGCCTATGGTTTGCGTAGCCGTGCCGGAAACTTCACCATGGATGAGCTTCGTGAAGGAATTGAGTATGCTCATGCCCGTGGAGTGGATGTGCACGTCGCTTCAAACATGGTGACCCATGAGGGAAATGAACAAGGGGCTGGTGAATGGTTCCGTGAATTACGGGATATGGGCCTTGATGCCGTGATCGTTTCAGACCCGGCCTTGATTGAAATCTGTGCAACCTATGCACCTGGACTCAATATTCACTTGTCTACACAAGCTTCTGCAACCAATGTGGAGACCTTCCATTTCTGGAAAGAATATGGCTTGACCCGTGTCGTCTTGGCCCGTGAGGTATCCATGGAAGAGTTGGCAGAGATCCGTAAGCGTACCGATCTTGAGATCGAAGCCTTCGTTCATGGAGCCATGTGTATTTCTTATTCCGGACGTTGTACCCTTTCTAACCACATGTCTGACCGGGATGCCAACCGTGGTGGCTGTTCTCAATCTTGCCGTTGGAAATACGATCTCTACGATATGCCATTTGGCCAAGAACGCAAGAGTATCAAAGGACAAGTCCCGGAAGAATATTCTATGTCAGCCGTGGACATGTGTATGATCGAAAATATTCCAGACATGATTGACAATGGGGTTGATAGCTTGAAGATTGAAGGCCGGATGAAATCTGTCCATTACGTATCAACAGTAGCCAACTGTTACAAGGCAGCTTGTGATGCCTATATGGAAAGTCCAGAAGCCTTTTATGCCATCAAGGATGATTTGATCAATGAATTGTGGAAGGTTGCTCAACGTGAATTAGCAACTGGATTCTACTACCAAACACCGACTGAAAATGAACAATTGTTTGGGGCACGTCGTAAGATTCCTCAATACAAATTTGTAGGAGAAGTGGTTGACTTTGATCCATCTACCATGACTGCGACGATTCGCCAACGGAATGTCATCAATGAAGGCGACCAAGTGGAATTCTACGGACCAGGCTTCCGTCATTTTGAATGCCAGATCCAAGACTTGCATGATAAGGATGGAGTGAAGATTGATCGCGCACCAAATCCGATGGAACTTCTTACGATCACCGTTCCACAAGAAGTCAAGCCAGGAGATATGATTCGTTCTTGCCAGGAAGGTTTAATCAATCTCTACTCAAAAGATGGGGCAAGTAAAACTGTTCGAGTATAACAAAAAAAGAGAGGGTTAAACCTCTCTTCAGAATATAGACAAACTCTATTAGGACTAGAAAAACTTCTCCTTTAGAGTTTGATTACCATATAGTAAAGACTCTTAGGAATGTCCACATAATAGCATTTGTAAGAGTTTTTTATTTATAAGATTATGAAAAAAGATTAAAGAAAATTGTCTAAAATGGACTTTTTCTTCAATCTGTGTAATCAACTTTTAAATTGAATGCATTCTGTTTGGTTTTATTCTTTTCCATAAAGGTAACGACTAGCAATTAACCAAGTAGCAATATACATTATCACGTTAACCAAAAATGCGACAACGATAACCATATTCCAATTATGGGATAAATTAGTAGTTAGAATCCCCATAATTGTTGTACCAAAAAGTCCACCAATCTGTTTGTTAGCGTTTAGAGTGGCACCAGCAATTCCAGATAATTCTTGACCAGCAGCTTCCATAAGAATGGTAGTAGTCGCTGGAGTTAACACTCCGATACCTAGACTCATTAAAGAAAATAAAGGGATTAGGATGTATAGTTGAATGTCATGAAAAAGGACTCCAATTCCAAAAATTCCTGCTGCTCCTACAATGGCAAAAATAATTGAGACAGTAGCGAGGCTTCCCACGGAAAATCGTTTTACAGCACGTGCGTAAAATAAATTACCAATAATTAAGACAATCATTCCTGGTAGAATGAGGAGTCCAGAAACCATTGAGGAGAAGTTTAAATAAGTTTGAAAATAAAGTCCTAGCACCAAAACAATACCATATAATGAAATGTTAACTACTAAACCTAACAGATTAGAGACAATAAACTTAGCATTTTTTAATAGTTGGTGGGGAACAATAGGTGCTTTACTTTTTTTATCGTGGACTACTAAACCAATAGTAAATAATATAAACAGGAGAAGAAACAATAAAAGATTTAGGTTACTATAGCCATATTGATTCCCTTCAACAAGGTAAATAACTAGACTTCCGATAGTTGCAACAAGAAATATATTACTGAAAATGTCAATTCTAGTCTTTGGATTGGCAATATTGTTTTTCACAAGAAGTAATATTGAAATTACTGTCAAAATTCCCAATGGAATATTGATTAAGAAAATACCCCTCCATCCGAAGTAGTTAATAATTAGTCCACCAATAAAAGAACCAGTACCGGTTGCAACAGAAATAATTGCTGTCCAAATTCCTAACATACGTGCTCTTTTAGTAGAATCAGGGTATGAAATGAATAAAAGTGCTAATGAACTAGGCATAAACAAAGAAGCACCGAAACCTTGAACGAATCTAAGTATGATTAATGTTTCAATATTTGGTGAAAAAGAGCACCCAAATGAGGCAAGTGTAAAAATTGTCATTCCAAATAATAAAATTCGTTTAGCACCATATTTTGTTGTTAGATTTCCTGAAAGTAGGAGTAAAGAGCCTAAAGCTAGTGTATAGGCGTTAATAATCCAAATGGATTGCTCTAATGAGACGCTCATAGCTGTTTCAATATGGGGGACAGCAAGAACCACTCCGGTTGTATCTAGGACCGCCATAATGTATCCTAGTGAAAGAATAAAAAGTAGATAAGCTGGCGCTTTTGTATTTGTTTTTTTCATCAAGCTTCCTCCGTTATTTCATCAAACCAATTTTCATTTATCAATCAAAAGCAATATATTTAACTTTCTGAAAATATTTTACTTGAGTATATCCAGTGACAAAGTATCTTCCATCAGCGCAACCGAGAATATCTTTGATACGGTCAAACTTAGTTGTAATATCCATAGTAATTTCCCCTTTCAAATGATATAATTAGCTTATCATGTAATAATTTCTGAAACAAGAAGGGAAAAAAAGTATAGTAACTATCAAAAAAGGAGGAAATGAATGGAGACTTGCAAGAAGCAATCTTTGAAAAAATCAATTTGTCCAGCAAGAAGGGTCTTGAATTTACTAAAAGGTAAATTTACTCTTGAGATCTTATCTGAAATTATTGATGGTAATATACATTATAGTAGTCTTTTGCGTAGTGTAGAAGGTATTAATCCTAGAATATTAGCTCAACGATTACATGATTTTGAGCAAGAAGGTATTTTATCAAGAAAAGTTTTACCGACATCGCCTCCACAGGTTGAATATAAAATGACAAAAAAAGGTATTGCTCTAAGAAGTATCGTTGAGGAAATGAAAAAATGGGAGCATACTTATGGTGATTAGAGATTAGATTGAATTTACATAATTTATTACTAATATTTTTCTTTAAATAGATAATGTAATTATGAAAGATTTGGTAACCTTTTTAATCAAGGCAACGTCAATACTAGTAGTATGTACTGGAACTTTAACTTTTTACTAGGTTCAAAAGTTAAAGTTAAAATTTGATAGAATTTTTTTGATACTCTAATAAATTTAGAAATGAGATTAAAAGTAATAAAAACAAACGCCAAAAATGACGTTTGTCTTCAATATAAAAGAGAGGGTTAAACCTCTCCTTTTTGTTGGGCGATGCGAATATTATTGGGGACCAAACTGATTTTCTGGATCTCAGAAATCCGAATAATCGTTGACATACTCTTTTTAAAATTTTTCACGATCAGTTGTCGGCGCTCCTGGTCATACTTGACAATATCGCCTGTAAAACTCTTGTTTGAAAAAATAACATGTACCCCTTGTTTTTTTCGCAATGCTTGTTGAATGATTTCAATAATTCTCTCATCTTCTAATGGGGCAGGGGTACTGACTTTTCCATTGAAAAATTCATTTGCTCGGTCTTTAACGATCTCGAGAAATTTTTTCATAGCTAAATTCTCCATAACTTGATACAATATATTATAGATAATTTCAACGATTTTGTAAATAATTTACGAATATTAGAGATGATAAGGCAAGAAAGGAGTCGTGAAATGGCAGAATTTTCATTCCAAATCGAAGAACATTTGCTGGTCTTGTCAGAAAATGACAAGGGTTGGACCAAAGAATTGAACCGTGTGAGTTTTAATGGTGCTCCTGCTAAGTATGATATCCGGACCTGGAGTCCCGACCATACAAAGATGGGAAAAGGTATTACACTCACGAACGAAGAGTTCCAAGTCATGCTCAATGCATTTAAAAATTAAGAAAAGGGGTCCTTCAAGGACTTCTTTTTTTGCCATAGTCTAAGACTATATAGATATAAAAGATATTAGATTATCCCAATCCCTTGTTTATCAAGTGTTGGACTGCTATAATGGTTGCATTGATGAATTAATGTAAAACTTATAGGAAAGAGGAAATCATATTGACACATACACATGCACCTTATCGCGTAGACCATGTTGGTTCATTCCTTCGTCCAGCCGCTTTGGTTCAGGCTCGTGAAGATTTCGCAACTGGAAAAATCAGTCAGGCTGACTTAACAAAAGTAGAAGATCAGGCGATTCGTGACCTCGTTGAAAAAGAAATTGCCGCTGGTCTGAAGTCAGTAACTGATGGAGAATTCCGCCGAGCTTATTGGCATTTGGATTTCTTCTGGGGCTTTGGGGGCATTGATCATGTGCAAGCTGCTCAAGGTTATCAATTCCATGATGAAACAACCAAGGCGGACTCAGCACTTGTCGTTGGAAAAATCACAGGAGCCAATCATCCATTTGTAGAGCATTACAAGTTCTTGCGGGATCTTGTGGCAGATGTAGATGGTGTAGAGGCTAAATATACCATTCCAGCACCTGCGCAATTCTATTTTGAATTGATCCGTGATGCAGAACATGTAGAACAATTGAATACCATCTATCCTGATTTTGCGGCTGTTCGTGAAGACATCAAGCAAGCCTATCTTCAAGTGATTCAAGATTTGTATGATGCAGGTCTTCGGACTCTTCAAGTAGATGATTGTACTTGGGGTGTCTTGGTAGATGATAATTTCTTGACGGCTTGGGGAGCAGCTCAAGGCAAATCAAAAGATGAGGTTCGCCGAGAACTCGCTGATCTCTTCTTGACCTTTAACAACGATGTCTACCAACATGTTCCAGCTGGTTTGACCGTCAATACGCACGTTTGTCGTGGGAACTTCCATTCCACTTGGGCTTCATCAGGTGGCTATGCGCCGATTGCCAAAGAACTCCTTGGAGAAGAAGCCGTCAATGCTTACTTCCTAGAGTTTGATACCGATCGAGCTGGTGGTTTTGAACCACTTGCAGAAGTAACCCCTGGTAAAGGAGTGGTATTAGGCCTCTTGACATCTAAGAGTAGTCAACTGGAGAACAAGGACGAAGTGATTGCTCGTATTAAAGAAGCAAGTCAGTATGTACCGTTGGAAAATCTTTACCTGTCTACTCAGTGTGGCTTTGCTTCGACAGAAGAAGGAAACATTTTGACAGAAGAAGACCAATGGAAAAAAATCGGTTTGATTAAAGAAATTGTCGCTGAAGTTTGGGGCGAATAAGGAGGAAGAAACATGTCAGATTTACTAAGTATTTATAAAGAATTGCAAGCTAAAAAATGGGTGGACTTGAGTCACCAAATCAATGCGGAAAGTCCGCACTTTCCAGCCCTTCCTGCTTTGCAACAAGAAGATCTTTTCACATTAAAAGATGGTTTCCATGTTCAAAAATTTACAGTGGTTGGTCAATACGGAACGCATATCGATGCACCGATTCATTTTGTAGAAGGTGGTCGTTGGTTGGATGAGATTGACCTCAAAGATCTCCTCTTGCCACTCTATGTTATCGACAAGTCTAAAGAAGTTGCTGCCAATCCAAACTTTATCTTGAGCAAACAAGATATCTTAGACTTTGAGGCAGAGTATGGACAAATTGCTGAGGGTGCTTTTGTTGCCTTCCGCAGTGATTGGTCAAAACGTTGGCCAGATCAAGATGCTATGCGCAATCTTGATGAAAATGGGGTTCAACAAAGTCCAGGATGGAGCCGTGAAGCCTTGGAATTCTTGATTCATGAACGCCATGTTAATGCTGTGGGTCATGAAACCTTCGATACAGATGCAGGTATTCCAGCAGCAGAGCATGGCTTGGTCAATGAATACTACCTCTTGGAACAAAATATCTACCAAGTTGAAGTCTTGAACCAATTGGACCAAGTTCCAGCTGTAGGTGCTTTGATTTCGATTGCTTTCCCTCACTGGGACAAGGCAACTGGTTCACCTGTCCGTGCCATTGCCATCTTACCATAAACAAAGAAAAAAGCTTGAAGTTTCAGTACTTCAAGCTTATTTTTTATCTCATGGTCACAAATTCTTCGGATCCGGTTGGGTGAATGGCGACGGTTGCGTCGAAATCGGCTTTTGTCGCTCCCATCTTGATAGCAACTGCAAATCCTTGGATCATTTCGTCCACTCCGTAGCCAAGACCATGAAGGCCAACGACCCTTTCTTCGGGACCAGCAGTGATGAGTTTGAATTTTGCTTGCTGGCGGTGTTGGGTAACAGCAGTGTACATGGAAGCAAATTGAGAAGTATAGACTTTGATATTCTCTTTTCCATAAGTTTGCTGGGCTTCTTCCTCCGTTAGGCCAACGGTTCCAATAGCAGGGTGAGAAAAGACAACGGTCGGGATGTTTGTATAATCCATTTTGGCATTCACTTTTCCATTGAATAGACGTTCAGAAAGAGTGCGTCCAGCTTTAATAGCGACAGGAGTTAATTCTTTTTCTCCTGTGACATCTCCAAGAGCATAGATTCCTGGAATAACTGTATTCTGGTATTCATCCACTGCAATGAATCCTTTTTCATTTAAGGTGACGCCTGCAGCTTCTAGATTGAGATCCTGGACGTTTGGTTTTCGTCCTGTTGCCCAGATAACATGATCTGCCACGTGGCTGGTCATATCCTCAAAATAAATCTTCACACGACCGTCTTCTAATTTTTCAAGCTTCATGGGAACCTTATGTTTGTGAAGCGGAAGGTTTTGTTTTTCCATTTCTTCCATTAAGCCATCGACAATGTAGGAATCAAACTTTCTTAAGGGACGATCACCGCGAACGAAGAGATCGGTCTGAACACCAAGGGCATGGAGCACACCAGCAAGTTCCACCGCGATGTAGCCAGCCCCAATAATGGCTACGGAACTTGGAAGTTCTTCCCAAGCAAAGACATCATCAGAAGTTTCGCCAAATTCAGCTCCAGGAACAGAAGGAATAAAGGGATGGGCACCGGTCGCAATTACGATATGCTTGGCCTTAATGGTTTCTCCATTGACCTCAACCGTATGAGCATCTACAAAACGTGCACGTCCTTCAATTCGTTCAACCCCATTGCGTTTGAAACTGCCATCATAGGAATTACGGGAACGGTCAATATAGGCTTCGCGATTTTTTCTTAAGGTTGCAAAATCAAATTTTGTCTGTTCAGAAGTAAATCCATAGTCTGGTCCATAATCGCGAATAGCTTCTGCAATTTGCGCACCATACCACATAATCTTTTTAGGCACACATCCTCTGTTGACACAGGTGCCACCCAATTGTTTTTCTTCAATGACGGCTGCACGGGCACCGTGTTCACCGGCACGGTTCATCGTAGCGATTCCTCCACTACCTCCACCGATTGAAATAATATCAAATTCCTTCATGTTTTCCTCCTAAATGGGATTTCAGTTTGATTGTAATATCAACTGTTACAAAAGTCAAGGGTTTAGCATGTTACCAAGCATTTAAATTTCATTTTGCCGTGTCAATTTTAGATAGAAAAGTAAGGAAATATGGTATACTATGGTATAGAATAAAACGCTTTCTTTGATGGAGAAAAACGATGAAGAAATTGAAAAAATGGCAACTATTTACGGCTGCAGGTGCAGCAATTGTGGTGATTGGAACAGGAAGTGTGATGATGTTTTCGCACCCAAGTACACCTGATCAAGCAGTCACGAAAGAAACTCCAATGGTGCAAACGGTCAAGGATGGATCGATCGCTTCTCCGGTCTTGTTAACTGGGAAAGTCACTGCTAACCAGGAGCAGTATGTCTATTTTGATGGAACCAAAGGGGATTTGCAGTCGATATTGGTCAATGTAGGAGATCAAGTAACAGCAGGTCAGCCAATTGTTCAGTATAGCAGTACAGAGGCCCAAACCGCTTATGATGCAGCCGTTCGTGCTGTCAATAAGGCAGATCGTCAGTTAAATGACTTACTGACAAATGGTGTGACCATTGATACGACAGGCGATGAAGAAGCAGATGCCAAATCAGCTTCGCAGACCCAACGGACAGTCGATTCTCAAGCTAGCGATTTACGAGATGCTAAGTCGGATGCGGTCGATAATATGAACAAGGCTAAGGCTCTTCTGGATGCGACAACAGTCAGGAGTAATACAGATGGTACCGTGGTCGAAGTCAATAAAGATGTCTCAAAATCGACTACAGGGACCAACCAAACTCTGGTTCACATTGTGAGCAACGGGAATTTACAAGTTAAAGGGGAATTGTCTGAATACAATTTGGCCAATATCTCTGAGGGTCAGGAAGTGGTCCTCACTTCCAAGGTTTATCCGGATAAAACCTGGACAGGAAAGATTTCTTATGTAGCCAACTATCCGACCGACGCGGGTCAAGCAGGTGCCAATGCAGCAGGTGGAACACAAGGAAGCGGTGGAGCCAAGTACCCATTTACAGTGGATATTACCAGTGAGATTGGGGAACTCAAACAAGGCTTTTCTGTCAATATTGAAGTCAAAAGTTCTACTCAACATCCCCTTGTTCCCGTGACAAGTATCATGGCTGATGGGGATACGAGCTATGTATGGACGGTCGAAAATGGCAAGGCTAAGAAAGTAAAAGTGACGCTTGGTAACGCCGATGCTGAAAATCAGGAAATCTTGTCAGGCTTGAAGAAAGATGCTCAAGTTATTGTGAATCCTAATGAGAAACTGGAAGATGGAAAAGAGATCGGAAAATATGACAAAATTGATTGAACTAAAAGGAATCAATAAAACCTATAAAAATGGGGATCAGGAACTTCGTGTCTTAAAAGACATCGATTTAGAAGTCGAAGAGGGAGAATTTGTGGCCATTATGGGTCCATCTGGCTCAGGAAAATCGACCTTGATGAACGTCATTGGCTTGTTGGATCGCCCGACCAGTGGAGAGTATTTTCTAGAAGGTCAGGAGGTTGGAAATCTCAGTGAGAAAAAATTAGCACGTGTTCGAAATGAACAGATCGGTTTTGTCTTTCAACAATTCTTTCTTCTCTCTAAGCTCAATGCCTTTCAAAATGTGGAACTGCCTCTCATTTATGCAGGAGTTCATCCTGCTAAACGGAAGGAATTAGCTGAGCAGTACCTTGAAAAGGTAGAGCTCCATTCTCGTATGCACCATTTGCCTTCAGAGCTCTCAGGGGGTCAAAAACAGCGGGTTGCGATCGCTCGAGCCCTTGTCAATCAGCCAGCCATCGTCTTAGCAGATGAGCCAACTGGAGCCCTAGATACCAAGACGGGGGAGCAAATAATGGACTTGTTAACCAAGCTAAACCAAGAAGGAAAAACCATTATCATGGTTACACACGAGCCAGAAATTGCAGCCTTTGCGCATCGTCGCATCGTCATTCGTGATGGAGTGATCTCCTCAGATAGCAAGCTGGAAAGGGGGACCTAATGCAAAATTGGAAATTTGCGATCAGCTCAATTATGAGCCATAAATTACGGTCTTTCTTGACCATGGTGGGGATCATTATTGGGGTCGCTTCTGTCGTTGTCATCATGGCTCTGGGAGATGGTATGAAAGCTGGTGTCACCAAGACCTTCACCAAGGACCAAGAGTATGTACAAATCTCCTATTCTCCCAATAAGAGTGGCTATGTAACAGGAATCAATATTGGCCCTTCTGAAGATACAGGAGAAGGCGGAGGCGAAAGTGGACCTGCAGCTGAAGACCGAGGGATGGCTGCTCCATCGGATATCGATGGGGAAAACGCTGAAGATGTTGATGGTCAAGTTCAAGAAGCACCGCCAGTTGTGCAAGAATCTTGGGTTAAGGAATTAACCAAGATTCAAGGCATCGATGGTTACTATGTTGGCAACACCTCCAATGCAACCATTGCTTTTCAAAAGAAAAAAGCAGAAGGGGTAAACATCCAAGGGGTAAATGAAACCTATTTTTCTGTCAAAAAGGTTGAGCTCTTATCTGGACGAAAATTAACCCCTTCAGACTATAGTAATTTCTCCCGGGTGGTGCTCCTTGATGAAGGATTGGCCCAACAATTATTTGGAACGGAGAATCCACTGAATCAGGTGGTCTCTGTTGGGGATAACAATTATCGCGTCGTTGGTATTTTCAAGGATCCAAATGCAGGAACAGCTCTTTACGGAGCTTCCTCAGGTGGAAGTGCCTTGATGGCCAATACCCAGCTGGCATCTGAATTCGGAACGGATGAAATTCAAAATATTGTCGTCCATGTGCCGGATGTGAAACAGATCAAAACCGTTGGGATCGAAGCTGCTCAAAAGTTAACAGAACTTTCAGGTGTTCGCCAGGGAGAATTTCAAATCTTTAATTTGGATAGCATCCTAGAGGAAACCAATAAAGTAGTAGGAATTATGACGTCAGTGATCGGTGCCATTGCAGGGATTTCCCTTTTGGTTGGCGGGATTGGAGTCATGAATATCATGTTGGTTTCTGTGACAGAGCGGACGAGAGAGATCGGTCTTCGCAAAGCATTGGGAGCAACCCGAGGTAAGATTCTGGTTCAATTTTTGATTGAGTCGATGGTCTTGACCATCATTGGTGGACTGATTGGACTTGGCCTTGCTTATGGTGTAAATAGCTTGATTACTACACTCGCAGCAGCCTCCCTAGAAGGACCACCGATTATTTCCTTAAATGTCGCCATCGGCAGTATTATTTTCTCTGCTTTTGTAGGCATCATCTTTGGAATTTTACCAGCGAATAAGGCTTCTAAGTTAAATCCGATCGAAGCACTGCGTTATGAATAAAAAAATAGGAGCGGGTCAGGATGAATGGATCAAGATTCTCCACGCTCCTTTTTGATGCTGTTGTGGAATAGCTTGTCGAAACCTTTTCAATTATCTTATCTTATATAGGTCAAACTATTTGGACAGTCATCGACGGTCTTCCGATGTTTTTGAGTATTCATTCAAGAAGCTGTATTTTTTCTTCCATCTTATTTTTGTTTAATTGGTAAATATTAGTGAATTTCTGGTCTAAATATGATAGAATAGGGGAGAATAACTTAGGAGGTTCCAAATGACTACTGAACATATGGAAGAATTGAATGACCAGCAGATTGTCCGTCGTGAGAAAATGGCGGCCCTTCGTGAACAAGGAATCGATCCATTTGGGAAGCGATTCGAACGCACTGCAAATTCAGGTCAATTAAAAGAAAAATATTCAGAATTAGATAAAGAACAACTCCACGACTTGAACGAAACAGCAATTATTGCCGGTCGTCTCGTAACAAAACGTGGAAAAGGAAAGGTTGGCTTTGCCCATCTTCAAGACCGTGAAGGTCAAATTCAGATCTACGTTCGTAAGGATGCAGTTGGAGAAGAAAACTACGAGATCTTCAAAAAAGCAGACCTTGGTGATTTCCTTGGTGTTGAAGGGGAAATCATGCGCACAGATATGGGTGAACTTTCGATTAAAGCAACTCATATCACTCACTTGTCAAAAGCCCTTCGTCCTTTGCCTGAAAAATTCCACGGACTTTCAGACGTTGAAACCATCTATCGTAAACGTTATTTGGATTTGATTTCAAACCGTGAAAGCTTCGAACGCTTTGTAACCCGTTCAAAAATCATCTCTGAAATCCGTCGTTATTTAGATGGTCAAGGATTCCTTGAAGTGGAAACACCAGTGCTTCACAATGAAGCTGGTGGTGCGGCTGCTAAACCATTTATCACTCACCACAATGCACAAAACATTGATATGGTGCTTCGTATCGCGACGGAGCTTCACTTGAAACGTTTGATTGTTGGTGGGATGGAACGCGTTTACGAAATCGGACGGATCTTCCGTAACGAAGGAATGGATGCCACTCACAACCCTGAATTCACTTCGATTGAAGTCTACCAAGCTTACGCTGACTTCCACGATATCATGGACTTAACAGAAGGCATTATCCAACATGCTGCGAAAGCGGTCCATGGTGATGGTCCAATTGACTATCAAGGAACAGAAATCAAAATCAACGAACCATTCAAACGGGTTCACATGGTTGATGCGATCAAAGAAATCACAGGCGTTGACTTCTGGCAAGACATGACCTTTGAAGAAGCTGTAGCACTTGCAAACGAAAAACACGTACCGGTTGAAAAACACTACACAGAAGTGGGACAAATTATCAATGCCTTCTTCGAAGAATTCGTTGAAGAAACCTTGACGCAACCAACATTTGTTTACGGTCACCCAGTAGCAGTATCTCCATTGGCTAAGAAAAATCCAGAAGATCCACGCTTCACTGACCGTTTCGAACTCTTCATCATGACCAAAGAGTATGCCAATGCCTTCACGGAATTGAATGATCCAATCGATCAATTGCAACGGTTTGAAGCGCAAGCGCGTGCCAAAGAATTGGGAGATGACGAAGCTACAGGCATCGACTATGACTATGTTGAAGCCCTTGAATATGGTATGCCACCAACAGGTGGACTTGGAATTGGTATTGACCGTCTCGTTATGTTGTTGACCAATGTAACAACAATTCGCGACGTCCTTCTCTTCCCAACTATGAAATAAGCTAAAAGAAAACACTGATCGCAAGATCAGTGTTTTTTTAGTCCTCTAAATAAGAGGTGTCGTTCCAAGTGTCTAAGTGATAGTGCTCAAAATCATCTGTTGTCAGAATCGTCACGCTGGCATTATCTAGTCCGCCATTTTTGCGGAGTTCTCCTGTTTCATAACCAAGCAAGGTTCGAATAGAAGCTGTCAAATTAGCCCCATGTCCAACGATGAGAACAGTATCGAGCTCTTTTCCTTTCAGGCTTTTTACAAAATCACAGGTACGTTTGGTCGTTTCATAGACAGATTCTGCATCAAAGATTTCATTTTGAAAGCGAGCTAGGTTATGGCGAAAGGCATCCATTTGTTGGGGATAAATGGACGTGATTGTAGCGATCTTAGCTCCTTCCAATTTTCCTAACTTCCACTCACGAAGAGCAGAAGTTAGTTGCAATTCTATAGGTTTCTCTAATTGATCAATGATGATCTGTGCAGTATGAACAGCCCGTGGAAGATCACTTGTATAGGCTGCATCAAATGGAACGCTAGCTAAGTGCTTTCCTAGTTTTTCAAGCTGATGAATAGAGGCTGGTAACAGCGGAGAATCGCCATTTGATCCCTGAAAACGTCCTTCTTCATTCCATTCTGTCCGTCCGTGTCGTATAAAATATAGTTTCACAATCTTGTCTCCTTCTCTGTCGTTATTCTAAAATATCTGCAAAAGTCGCTTTAACGAAGTCTGCTAGAAGTTGTGGTTTGATTTGAATACTATGGCCGATTTCCCCGGCAGATACGATCATGGTCTCTAACTGAAGGGCTGATTCATCGAAAAAGATTGGGAAAGGATGCTTTTGACGAATGCCCACGGGATTATTGGCACCATGAATATAACCTGTTGTTTTTTCGAGATCCTTTTGAGGAATCATTGCCACTTTCTTATTTCCTGATAATTTGGCCAATTTTTTCTCTGAAAGATGCTCCGTGATAGGAATGATCCCAATCACTGGACCCGTTTTATCACCTTTGAGAGCTAGGGTTTTGAAAATAGTAGAGCGATCAATCCCTTCTGGTAAGATCCCTTCTAAAGCGTTGATTTGTAAGCCTACGTGCTCAATTTTTGCTTTTGTTAAGATCTGCTCGACCAAGGTTTTTTTTACTTTATTTTTTTTTGCCATGGCTTTCTCCTTTTTTCATTTTCTCTACAAAATCAGATTTCATTAGACCATTATAACATATAATAGTGGCGATATTACCTTCCCCTTTGAAAATAGAAAACAGCAGAAAAAGTGAAGATCACTTGATCTGCTGTTTTAAGGCTATGAGGAAGAGTTATCTTTTTGTACCTTGAAAAGTTTCCGATAAATCGCTTCTTGGTCTTGCGTCGGAGCAATTTGGTTGAGATCCAAGTAGTGTGAGAATCCATTTAATTGCCCTTGAGAGGTATATTGATGCAAGTCGTATTCCGTATTGGTATCTGGCGCGGCATTGTAGTAGCCATCATCAAATCCATAAGTAGGAATCCAAAGAGCCGTAAATTTATCAGTGGAGATACTATGTTCTTCCATGAAGTAGGTTCCGATATAGAGTCCAATATTTTTTGCACCCAAAGCTTGTAGTTTTGCTCGGAAAGCTTCAACACCTGCGTTCATATCCTTCATGGTTTTTTCCTCAACGTCTAACCAATAGTAGGTCGGTTTGTAAGGAGAAGCAGCCTTGTAAAATTCTTCTGCTTCTTTTTCCATTTCTTTTTTATCCTTAGCCGCGACATAAGCATAGACTGCGACTGGGATATTTCGTTTTTGGAATTCTTGGATATGGGTTTTAAAAGATTTATCCAGACCATTTAAGTAGGTTGCTGCATTTTCCTTTTTAGCTTGAGCCCCACTATGGACACGAACGATCACACCTCCCACATTTTGGGAGAGGATATCGTAATCAATTTCACTAGGCAATTGCCAGCCTGAGATATCAATGATCGGGCGGCCAACCAGTTCTGGATTGATGTCTTCCTCTTTTTTAGAAGAAGAGCTTGAAGTAGTTGTTTTTTTAGGTGTATTGGAGTTCGGAATGGTTTTGGTTGTTTCTTGTTGTGCTCTTGCTTGCATATCAGCAATTGTTCGTGAAAGAACGAGAAAAGAAATGAAACTGATAAAAAAGACCAAGAGAACAACGGGTTTTATCCTTTTTCTCATACAGAATCATTTTACCGTAAAAAAAACGAAAAGGCAAAAGTTAATGCTTAAAAGATCCCAATTTCAGCCATTATTTTCAAAAAAAAGGAATCTTTTCATCGAAAAAGGATAAAAATATATGAAAATAAGAAGAATGATCAGAATATTTCTTGAAAATAGAGAAGAAGCCGAATCTTTTCTGGACTTTCCTTGGTTTTGCTTCTTAAAAATGATATAATGAAGGTTGAACATTAGGAATATGGTGAATTATGAAAATTGAAAAAAGACATCTTTTAAATTATTCCATCCTCATTCCCTATTTGATTTTATCCATTATTGGTTTGATTGTAGTCTATTCGACAACAAGTGCCTTGGCAATTCAAAGTGGAGTGAGTTCTACTCGGATGGTGCGGACACAGGGACTCTTTTTTATCCTTAGTCTCCTAACCATCGCCTTGATTTATAAATTTAGCTTAAAGTTTCTTCGAAATAAAAAAGTATTGGCTTTTGTCATCTTTATTGAAGTGATTTTGTTGATTCTGTCTAGGTTTATCACAGATACCGTCAATGGAGCTCACGGTTGGTTGACGATTCCTGGAGGGTTTAGTATCCAGCCGGCAGAATACCTCAAGGTGATCTTAGTCTGGTATCTAGCCTTGATCTTTTCTAAACGACAAGACGAGATACGCGATTATGATTATCAAGCCTTGACCCACAATGAATGGATTCCAAGGAATTTAAACGATTGGCGTTGGCTGACCTTGATTCTGATTGGAATCGTTGTGATTATGCCGGACTTGGGAAATGCGACGATCTTGGCCTTAACGGTCTTGATCATGATTACGGCTAGTGGAGTGGGCTACCGTTGGTTTACCTCTTTACTTGGTTTAGTTGTTGGAGTATCGTCCATTGTCCTTGGTTCAATTTGGATTATCGGTGTGGACCGTGTCGCTAAAATTCCAGTCTTTGGTTATGTAGCCAAACGCTTTAGTGCCTTCTTTAACCCCTTTAATGATTTGTCTGGCGCAGGTCACCAATTAGCTAATTCCTACTATGCCATGAGTAATGGTGGTTGGTTTGGCTTGGGGCTAGGAAATTCCATTGAAAAACAAGGTTACTTACCAGAAGCGCACACAGACTTTGTGTTTGCGATTGTGATTGAAGAATTAGGTTTTGTTGGAGCTAGTTTGATCCTTGCTCTCTTATTCTTCTTAATTCTTCGGATTATTTTAGTCGGTATTCGAGCAAAGAATCCTTTTAATTCGATGATGGCCATTGGGATCGGTGGGATGATCTTAGTGCAAACCTTCATTAACATCGGAGGAATTTCTGGTTTGATTCCGTCTACAGGAGTGACCTTCCCCTTCTTATCCCAAGGGGGAAATAGCTTATGGGTCTTATCCGTAGCGATTGCTTTCGTTTTGAATATCGACGCTAGTGAAAAACGGGCCAAGATGGAACAAGAAGGCATGGTTTTTGAAGAAAAAGGTAAAATCAAACCTTATTATTAAAAGGGAATTGTTGAATGGCTATTCAAAAAGGAGAAAAAATGGTCTTACAAAAATTAGAGAATTTCACAAATAAAGATATTATCAAAGAAGAAGCCGAAATCTTAACCAATTTATTAGATGATATTACGAAAAATTTGGTTCGTCCGGAAACCTTTGATAAAATTAGGCAGTTGAAGGATCTATCAAAAACACAGAACTATCGTGAGTTGAATCAACTAGTGGAACAATTGACAAATGAAGAAATGACAGTGATTTCACGTTATTTTGCTATTTTACCACTCTTGATTAACATCTCAGAAGATGTCGATTTGGCCTATGAAATCAATCATTTGAATAACGTGGATGGTGAATACCTCGGAAAACTTTCTTCAACCATTAAAGAAGTTGCAAAAAATGAAGATGCACAGGAAATTCTTGAAAATCTCAATATTGTACCTGTTTTAACAGCCCATCCAACTCAAGTGCAAAGAAAAACCATGCTGGATCTAACCAATCATATTCATGCTCTTCTTCGTCAGCATCGGGATGTTAAAGCTGGTTTAATGAATGAGAATAAGTGGTATAACAACCTTCGTTGTAATATCGAAATCATGATGCAAACGGATATGATTCGTGACAAAAAATTGAAGGTTACTAATGAAATCACCAACGTCATGGAATATTACAATAGTTCTTTCTTACAAGCTGTTCCAAACCTAATGTTGGAATACAAACGCTTGGCAAAAGAGCATGGATTAGAGCTTGAACAACCACGTCCGATCACAATGGGCATGTGGATTGGGGGAGACCGGGACGGGAATCCGTTTGTAACAGCTGAGACCTTGAAGCGTTCAGCAACTATTCAAAGTGAAGTCATTTTGAACTATTACATCGAAAAGATTTCAAAATTATACCGTCATTTCTCCCTTTCAACGAGTCTTTCTAAAACAAGTGAAGCAGTAGCTGAAATGGCCGCCCTATCAAGTGATACATCCGTCTTTCGTGAAAAAGAACCTTACCGTCGGGCTTTCCACTATATCCAGTCAAAATTGATCCAGACTTTGGTCAATTTAAAAGAATGGACGATGGTTGGGGAAACTAGAGAAGATCGTTATGCTGTCGAGAGGTTATTAGGAGCGAATGCTCATCAACAAGGGCCAGTTTCTGATTATATCGGCAATCGTATCTCTGGGGCTCTAAAGAAAATTTCTGAGAAAGAAGCTCCAGCTTATGCATCAGCTCAAGAATTTAAAGAAGACCTTGAAAAGATCAAAGATTCCTTGTTAGAAAACAAATCAGAGTATTTAATTTCTGGTGAGTTTGCAGAACTTCTAGAAGCCATCGATGTTTTTGGATTCTATCTGGCCTCTATTGATATGCGCCAGGATTCGAGTGTGCATGAAGCCTGTGTGGCAGAATTGCTGAAATCAGCTGGAATTAATGACCATTATTCTGATTTATCAGAGGATGAAAAGTGTCAAGTTCTCTTGAAAGAACTTTTAGAAGACCCACGTATTTTATCAGCAACCCATGCTGAAAAATCTGAACTGCTTGAAAAAGAATTAGCGATTTTCCAAACGGCACGTGAATTGAAGGATCGTTTAGGAGAAGAAGTCATTCGTCAAAACATCATCTCCCATGCAACAAGTGTGTCAGATATGTTGGAATTGGCTGTGATGTTGAAAGAAGTGGGCTTAGTCGATACGGAAAAAGCTCGTGTGCAAATCGTGCCTTTGTTTGAAACGATCGAAGATTTGGATCATTCAGAAGAAACCATGAGAAGTTACTTGTCTCTTCCGATTGCCAAACGTTGGATTGCTTCTAAGAACAACTACCAAGAGATTATGTTAGGTTACTCTGATTCCAACAAAGATGGTGGATACTTGTCTTCTTGTTGGACCCTCTTTAAAGCCCAACAACAATTGACCGCTATCGGAGACGAGTTTGGAGTGAAGATTACCTTCTTCCATGGTCGTGGTGGTACTGTTGGTCGTGGTGGAGGTCCTACTTATGAAGCCATCACTTCTCAACCATTGAAATCCATTAATGACCGTATCCGCTTAACTGAGCAAGGGGAAGTGATCGGCAATAAATATGGAAATAAAGATGCTGCCTACTACAACCTTGAGATGCTCGTCTCTGCAACCATTAACCGAATGATTGCCGAACAAAAGAGTCCATTCTCTATGTTTGATCGTTTCGGGGAAGTCATGGATAAAGTCGTGAATCGCAGTTACGATATCTATCGTGATTTGGTCTTTGGAAATGAGCACTTCTATGACTACTTCTTTGAATCAAGTCCGATCAAAGCAATTTCAAGCTTTAATATTGGTTCACGTCCTGCTGCTCGTAAGACCATTACAGAAATCGGTGGTTTGCGTGCTATCCCATGGGTCTTCTCATGGTCACAAAGTCGGGTGATGTTTCCTGGTTGGTACGGAGTAGGTTCTAGCTTTAAGGAATTTATCGATGAGGATCCTGAGAATATCGAAACCCTTCGATACATGTATAAAAACTGGCCTTTCTTCCAATCTCTCTTGTCAAATGTGGACATGGTCTTATCCAAAGCCAACATGGATATTGCCTTTGAGTACGCCCAATTGTGTGAAGAAGAAGAAGTTCGCAATATCTATCAGATTATCTTACATGAATGGCAATTGACCAAGGACATTATCTTGATGATTGAGGAACAAGACGAGTTGCTCGCGGAGAACCCTTATCTGAAAGAAAGTTTGGACTATCGGATGCCGTACTTTAACGTCTTGAACTATATTCAGTTAGAACTGATTCGACGTCAACGGACCGGCCAATTACCAGCCGATCAAGACAAGCTAATCCATATTACGATCAATGGAGTGGCTACAGGATTACGTAATTCAGGTTAAAAAAATCGGAACGACTGTTCCGATTTTTTTATTCCCTGAACCCAAAGGCGCAAAAGGTACGTATTGGGCTTGAATAGAAGATTTTAAATGAGAATTTTCAAAGCTAGAACAGGATCTTTCAGCAAGCTGATAAAATAAAAGAAAAGAAGAGGAATAATTAAGAAAATATAGGTAAAAGGCTTGCAATTTTATCTAAAATTCGATAGAATAGTAAGGAAAGTTAGACTGTATTGCCTACTGTCTATCTATAAAATATATTTTATTGGAGGCTTTTACTCAAATGGCAAAAGAAAAATACGATCGTAGTAAACCGCACGTTAACATCGGTACAATCGGACACGTTGACCACGGTAAAACTACCCTAACTGCAGCAATCACAACTGTTTTGGCACGTCGCTTGCCTTCATCAGTTAACCAACCTAAAGACTATGCGTCTATCGATGCTGCTCCAGAAGAACGCGAACGCGGTATCACCATCAACACTGCACACGTTGAGTACGAAACTGCTAAACGTCACTACGCTCACATCGACGCTCCAGGACACGCGGACTACGTTAAAAACATGATCACTGGTGCCGCTCAAATGGACGGAGCTATCCTTGTAGTAGCTTCAACTGACGGACCAATGCCACAAACACGTGAACACATCCTTCTTTCACGTCAGGTTGGTGTTAAACACTTGATCGTCTTCATGAACAAAGTTGACTTGGTTGACGATGAAGAATTGCTTGAATTGGTTGAAATGGAAATCCGTGACCTTCTTTCAGAATACGATTTCCCA
>JAWGXY010000020.1:0-22888 GCA_032572035.1 Streptococcus parasanguinis | reverse complement strand
GAAACTACGTGGTATAATAGACTTATGAGTCTTAAAGTCAAACAAAAAATTCCATTAAAAATCAAGCGTATGGGGATAAACGGGGAAGGTATCGGATTTTTCCAGAAAACCCTTGTTTTTGTTCCAGGAGCCCTCAAGGGTGAAGATATCTTCTGCCAAATTACAAGTGTCAAGAAAAATTTTGCGGAAGCCAAACTCTTATCTGTGAATAAAGCGTCTAAGTATCGGGTGACACCCATGTGTGATATCTATGAGACCTGTGGGGGCTGTCAAATCATGCATTTGAAGTATGACAAGCAGCTGGAGTTTAAAACAGATTTATTGCAACAAGCCTTGAAAAAGTTCTCACCTGAAGGCTTTGAACAGTATGACATTCGGCCAACAATCGGAATGCAGGAGCCTCTTTACTATCGGGCCAAATTGCAATTTCAAACAAGGAAATTTAAAGGCCAGGTCAAGGCGGGTCTCTATGCTCAAAATTCACATTATTTGGTAGAATTAAAAGATTGTTTGGTTCAAGATCAGGTTATTCAAGCGATTGCCAATGATTTTGCGGATTTATTGACTTACTATCAGATTCCAATTGCTGATGAGCGTAAAGAACTGGGTGTCAGAACTATGATGGTTCGACGAGCTCGGAAGTCTGGTCAGGTTCAGATAATTGTGGTCACCAGTCGGCAGATTAATTTAAAGGATTTAGTGGAAGACTTGGTTAAGAAACACCCTGAGATTGTCACCGTTGCTGTTAATAAAAATACGTCTCGCTCCAGTGAAATCTATGGTGAACAAACACAGATTATTTGGGGTGAAGAGGCTATTCTTGAAGGCGTTTTGGATTATGAATTCTCCCTCTCTCCTCGAGCCTTTTATCAACTGAATCCGGAGCAGACTGAAGTCTTGTATAGTGAAGCGGTCAAGGCTTTGGATGTATCGCCAGAGGATCATCTAATTGATGCCTACTGTGGGGTTGGAACGATTGGGTTTGCTTTTGCTAATAGAGTGAAAAGTGTTCGGGGGATGGATATCATTCCTGAAGCGATTGAAGATGCCAAATACAATGCTAAACGGATGGGATTTGATAATACCCACTATGAAGCTGGGACGGCTGAGGAAATTATTCCCCGTTGGTACAAAGAAGGCTATCGAGCAGATGCAGTCATTGTGGATCCACCCCGTACGGGTTTAGGGGCGAAATTGATCGAGACCTTATTGCACTATGCACCTGACAAGATGGTCTATGTCTCTTGTAATGTATCGACTTTGTCAAGAGATTTGGTAGCTTTGACAAAGGTCTATCGGGTTGAATACATTCAATCAGTGGACATGTTTCCACATACGGCAAGGACAGAGGCTGTCGTGAAGTTAGTGAAGAAGTGAAAATGAACGAAATGAGTAAAGGAAATAGGAAAATGGACAATGTTATTGATGTATCGATTCCAGTGGCTCAAGTCATTGATCAACATCCGGAAGTATTGGACTTGTTGGTGGAGTTGGGCTTTAAACCTTTAGCCAACCCCATCATGCGTAATACAGTTGGGCGCAAGGTTTCCTTGAAACAAGGATCAAATTTAGAAGGTACCCCCATGGAGAAGATTGTACAAACGCTAGAAGCTAATGGCTATGAAGTAGTGGGGCTAGACCAATGAGTGATGAACGAATTCATGTCTTGAGAGATATCTTATTAGACCTGCATCATGGAGCCTCTCCTGAGTCGGTCCAAGAGCGCTTTGATGCGACCTTTGCAGGGGTTTCTGCGATTGAGATCTCTCTCATGGAGCATGAACTGATGAACTCCGATGCAGGGGTTACTTTTGAAGATGTTATGGAGCTTTGTGATGTCCATGCCAATCTCTTTAAGAATGCGGTTCAAGGGGTCGAAGTAGCAGATACTGACCACCCAGGGCATCCTGTTCAAATCTTTAAACAGGAGAACTTAGCCCTTCGAGCCGCTATGATGCGGGTACGTCGCTTGCTAGACAATTATGAGACGACTGAGGATCCTGAGATGATTCAGGAGATTCATAAGGGCTTGTTACGTCAGCTGGGCTTGGTGGGTCAATTTGACCGGCATTACCGTCGTAAGGAAGAGTTGATGTTTCCGATTATGGAAAAATATGGTCATGATTCCCCACCAAAAGTGATGTGGGGAGTAGATGACCAGATTCGGGAACTCTTTGCTAAAACTTTGGATGCGGCAAAGAAATTACCGGATTCTAGTATTTCTGAAGTCAAGGAACGCTTTGAAGCCTTTGCACAAGAGTTTGAGGGCATGATCTTCAAGGAAGAGTCGATCCTCTTGATGATTTTGCTGGAGTCCTTTACCCAGGATGACTGGCTCTCCATTGCAGAAGAAAGTGATGCTTATGGTTATGCCATTATTCTCTCAAGTGAGAAATGGGTGCCGAAACGTGTGGACTTCAAGGAAGAAGGAGCAAGAGAGTCAGAGAGTTCAACTGAACCGCTTCCTTCTTCAAAAGGAGATGAGCACCGTCAGGTCATTGAGACTCCTGAGGGACAATTGACGATTACCTTCACGCCTAAGAAAAAAGAAGAGAGCTTCGATCGCAAGCAGCCACAAGCTTTTGGTCATGGATTTTTATCGGTGGAGCAAGCGAATTTAATCTTGAACCAGTTACCGATGGAGATCACCTTTGTCAATAAGGATGAAATTTTCCAATATTACAATGATGCTGCGCCTTTTGAGGAAATGATTTTTAAGAGGACGCCATCGCAGGTAGGACGCAATGTTGAGCTGTGTCACCCACCGAAATATTTGGAGAAGGTCAAAGCCATCATGCAGGGGCTTCGTGAAGGGAAAAAAGACAAGTATGAAATGTGGTTCAAATCAGAATCGCGTGGGAAATTTGTCCATGTCACCTATGCAGCAGTGCGTGATGAAGCGGGAGACTTTCAAGGCGTCTTGGAATATGTTCAGGACATTCAACCTTATCGGGAGATCGATACGGATTTTTATAGAGGAATGGAATAAAGATGAGTTACGAAACAGAGTTTATGAAGGAGTTTGAGGAGTGGATCAAGACCCAAGTTATGATCAATGAAATGGCTCTCGAAGAAAGTAAAAAGGTTTTTGATGAAGACCAGGACGAACGAGCTAAAATAGCCATGATTCGCTATGAAAGCCGTTTAGATGCTTATCAGTTCTTGCAAGGAAAGTTTGAAAATTTCCATGCTGGAAAAGGATTTCATGATTTACCAGATGGCCTCTTTGGTGAAAGAAAATATTAAAATGGCCTTATTGAAGGCGTTTTACTAGCTAGATTCACCTGAAAATTGTGCAATGACTTGATTTTTTAGGGGATTGTGATACAATAAAAAAGTTGAAATGACATCAACGGATTTTTGAATGGAATTATGGTGATGAAACCTTGTTGCCTTAGGAATTGATCACTGAATTTAGGAGGAAAAATGGCAAAGAAGAACGTAAACCGTGCGAAACAATACAAACATCAAAATAGACATCTTTTGAAAAAAGCTGTCGCAACTGTAACTGCAGCTGTGAAAGAAGCACCTAAAAAGGTTGAGAAAGCTACAAAAGCAGTGGCGAAAGAAGTGAAACATGCGGCTTCTTCAGTGGAAGAATTTGCTGCAAGTTTGGAAGGTGTGGCACTTGATCGTGCGCAAACATTCTATGATGAAGGTATTCGCTCTGTTGCGGACTTCGCAAACTGGACAGAAAAAGAGTTGTTGGCCCTTAAAGGAATCGGCCCAGCTACAATCAAGAAATTGAAAGAACTAGGCGTTAAATTTAAATAATCGCTTTTCTGATTTCTTGCTATTTCCAGGAAAACTTGCTAAAATGAACCTATTAGAGGTGTTTTGAATCCCACATTATACAGAAAGTGGCGGTGCTGAGAAGTCCACAAATGTGTCAAAACTAGTTGCTAATGGATGAAAATGAAATAAACAAAGTTGCGGGCATTGCCCGAAATTGGGTGGTACCGCGGATCAACACATTCGTCCCTGTCAGATTGATGACAGGGGCGATTTTTCTTTTGCAACCCTAGCTGAAGGAGCTTGTCATGAAACAATCTTTTAACACCAGCAAACTCTACTATGGCTTTCCGATTTTCATCTTGGGGTATCAGGACCAGAACTTTGGGTACAATATCACGACCTGCAGTTCCTCTTATAGCTTGGGAGATTGGCTCGTCATCGGTGTTGGCGCTGAGGAAAATGCGGCTGACCAGATTAAGCATTATCGACAGTTCACTGTCAACATCCCTGATGAACATCTCATGCTTGAGATGGAGCAGGCTGGTTTTATCAGCCATCGGGAGAAGTTGAATCACCTGGGGTTTGACTACGAAATTTCTGAACGGACTCAGGCTCCGATTTTGGAGGCTTGTCCAGTCGTCTTGGATTGCCAGGTAGATCGGATTATCGAGGAAGACGGCATCTGTCATATCTTCGCTAAGATTCTCGAACGACTGGCTGCTCCAGAACTCTTGGATGACAAGGGGCATTTTATAAATGACCTCTTTGCACCGACTTACTTTATGGGGGACGGCCATCAGCGTGTTTATCGTTATCTGGATGATCGAGTCGATCCCATGGGGAGCTTTATGAAGAAAGCGAGGAAGAAGAATGACAAGAGCTGAACTGCCAGAACGAATCGAAACGGAGCGTCTAGTCTTACGAGTCCGAACAGTGGCGGATGCTGAGGATATCCATGCCTACGCTAGTCTTCCAGAGGTTTCTTACCCAGCAGGCTTTCCACCCGTTAAGACCTTGGAAGATGAGATTTATTATCTAGAGCATATCCTTCCCGAGCGCAATGAAAAGGACAATCTCCCAGCAGGCTATGGAATTGTGGTCAAAGGAACCGATAAAATCATTGGCTCTGTTGACTTCAACCATCGCCACGAAGACGATGTGCTGGAGATTGGCTATACCTTGCACCCAGACTATTGGGGGAGAAGCTATGTGCCTGAAGCGGCGCGTGCTTTGATTGATCTAGCTTTTAAAGAATTGAACCTTCACAAGATAGAATTGTCTTGCTTTGGTTACAACCTTCAAAGTCAACGAGTCGCTGAGAAACTTGGTTTTACCCTCGAAGCTCGCATAAGAGACCGCAAAGATGCTCAAGGCAACCGCTGTGATGATTTGAGATATGGCTTGCTGAAGAGTGAGTGGGAAGCTAGAAGTTGCTAGTTGAACTATTTGGAATTTACGAATAGTTAATATTTACCAATTTAATTTGGAAATGTAATTTTTGAAGGGAGAGTATAAAATAATCAAGGCAGGCAAAAAGAATGTAATTGATTTTTTAAACGATATTGGAATTAAACCGTTATTGTCCCTAATACTACTTGTGATAATAGTTGCAGTAGATAAGACTTCATTAATGAAGAGTATAAAACTGTTTAGCTTAAATATTTATTCTTGGGTGTTCGTAATAATATTATTATATTACCTTGTTTGTTATAGACCAAGGGATAAAAGAATAAATGATTTAGCTAAAAGTAGTATTTATAAACAATATGTTTCTTTTTTCAGAAAAATATTTTTCTCAATTAGTTTAATCATGTTTAGTTCGATTTTACTAAGTCTATTTTTTGATACTAAAACAAGTAGTGAAATTATTAGCATAATTACAACGTTAGGGTTATTACGTTTGATGATTTCTATAACGATGATTCTTACCGAACTAAGCTTTATATCACTAATGTTATTATTTGTTACAATTTATGTGAGTTTATTTATAATCGGGATTTTTGATATTAAATGGTGGGCGTTAGCTACAAGTCTTTTGGTATTGTGGAATTATATAAACTCTAGAGAGTTTCTAATATTCTTGAATAAGGGGGATACAAAGATAAATATTCCTGCTAAGTTGGAATATAGATGGCAAGTAAATAAAATAATTTCTTATATCGTCACTTTTATCATATATTTTTCACTTCTTCTTTCTAGTGTTTTAATTGAAAAATTTAACTCAACGTTTTTTGAAAGAGGAACGATGAGATTCTATACATTTTTTGGTACAGCTGTTGTAATTATTTTATTATATGTCTTTTCTAAATCTTACTTTTCAAGAAATAATTCTCTAAGCCATAATTTTATAGGAAAATTATTTATCAAAATTGGAGATTTCCTCTGTCTATATAAACTTGACAATTTTGTTGATTTATATAATGAGACTTTAACTAAACATCAAAAAAAGGAAACTAGAAGATTAGTATATAAAAAAATTAAAAAAAGAAATTAAGGAGAACACACATGTCTAAAGAACTTTCACCTAAATACAATCCAGCCGAGGTTGAGGCTAGTCGTTACCAAAAATGGCTTGATGAGGATGTTTTCAAGCCTTCAGGCGATAAAAAGGCTAAGCCTTATTCTATCGTTATTCCACCACCAAACGTAACTGGGAAACTCCACCTTGGTCACGCTTGGGATACTACTTTGCAAGATATCATCATCCGTCAAAAACGCATGCAAGGTTTTGACACCCTTTGGCTTCCTGGTATGGACCACGCAGGGATTGCGACTCAAGCTAAGGTTGAGGAGCGCTTGCGTGGTGAGGGCATCAGCCGTTATGACCTTGGCCGTGAGAAATTCCTTGACAAAGTTTGGGAATGGAAAGACGAATATGCCACTACCATCAAGGAACAATGGGGCAAGATGGGCCTCTCTGTAGACTACTCTCGCGAGCGTTTCACGCTTGACGAAGGCTTGTCTAAAGCGGTTCGCAAGGTCTTTGTAGAGCTTTACAAGAAGGGCTGGATCTACCGTGGTGAATTTATCATCAACTGGGACCCAGCAGCTCGCACAGCCCTTTCTGATATCGAGGTGATCCATAAGGACGTGGAAGGTGCCTTCTACCACATGAACTACATGCTAGAAGATGGCTCACGCGCCCTTGAAGTGGCGACCACTCGTCCTGAGACTATGTTTGGGGACGTTGCCGTTGCGGTCAATCCCGAAGACCCACGCTACAAGGACCTGATTGGTAAAAACGTCATCCTTCCAATCGCTAATAAACTCATCCCAATCGTAGGGGACGAACATGCAGATCCTGAATTTGGTACTGGTGTTGTAAAAATCACACCTGCCCACGATCCTAACGACTTCTTGGTTGGTCAACGCCATAACTTGCCACAAGTCAACGTCATGAACGACGACGGAACTATGAATGACTTGGCCTTCGAATTTGCAGGCATGGACCGTTTTGAAGCTCGTAAAGCAGTCGTTGCTAAGTTGGAAGAAATCGGTGCCCTCGTTAAAATCGAAAAACGTGTTCACAGCGTTGGTCACTCAGAACGTACAGGTGTCGTGGTTGAACCACGCTTGTCTACTCAGTGGTTCGTCAAGATGGACCAATTGGCTAAAAATGCCATTGCCAACCAAGATACAGAAGACAAGGTAGAATTCTACCCACCTCGTTTCAACGATACCTTCCTTCAATGGATGGAAAATGTCCACGACTGGGTAATCTCTCGTCAGCTCTGGTGGGGTCACCAAATCCCTGCTTGGTACAATGCTGAGGGTGAAATGTATGTCGGCGAAGAAGCTCCAGAAGGTGACGGATGGACTCAAGACGAAGACGTCTTGGATACATGGTTCAGTTCTGCCCTTTGGCCATTCTCAACCATGGGCTGGCCGGATGTTGACTCGGAAGACTTCAAACGTTACTTCCCAACGTCAACCTTGGTAACAGGTTACGATATCATCTTCTTCTGGGTGTCTCGTATGATCTTCCAATCCTTGGAATTCACTGGTCGTCAGCCATTCCAAAACGTTCTGATCCACGGACTTATTCGTGATGAGCAAGGACGTAAGATGTCTAAGTCACTCGGTAACGGGATCGACCCAATGGATGTTATCGAGAAATACGGTGCCGATGCCCTTCGTTGGTTCCTTTCAAACGGTTCTGCACCAGGTCAAGACGTCCGCTTCTCTTACGAGAAAATGGATGCGTCTTGGAACTTCATTAACAAGATCTGGAACATCTCTCGCTATATCCTCATGAACAATGAAGGTTTGACCCTTGAGCAAGCAACTACTAATGTGGAAAAAGTGGTTAACAAGGAAGCTGGAAACGTTACTGACCGCTGGATTCTCCACAACCTCAATGAAACCATCGGAAAAGTCACTGAAAACTTTGATAAGTTTGAGTTTGGTGTAGCTGGTCACATCCTCTACAACTTCATCTGGGACGAGTTTGCGGACTGGTACGTTGAATTGACCAAGGAAGTCCTTTATAGCGATAACGAAGAAGAGAAAGTCATCACACGTTCTGTTCTCCTTTACACTTTGGACAAGATCCTTCGTCTCCTTCACCCAATCATGCCTTTCGTTACAGAGGAAATCTTTGGGCAAATCTCAGAAGGCTCTATCGTGACAGCAGAATACCCAACTGTTAACCCAGCCTTTGAAGACTTTGCAGCTCACACTGGTGTCGAAAGCCTCAAAGACTTGATCCGTGCTGTTCGTAATGCGCGTGCGGAAGTAAACGTTGCTCCAAGTAAGCCTATCACCATCCTTGTGAAGACAAGTGATAGCGATTTGGAAGCCTTCTTTAACAGCAATGTTAACTACATCAAACGCTTCACAAATCCAGAACACTTGGAAATCGCATCAAACATCCCTGCACCTGAACTTGCTATGTCAAGCGTCATCACAGGAGCAGAAATCTACTTGCCACTGGCAGACCTCCTCAATGTCAAAGAAGAACTGGCTCGTCTCGACAAGGAACTGGCTAAATGGCAAAAAGAACTGGACATGGTTGGTAAGAAGCTCTCTAACGAACGCTTCGTAGCCAATGCCAAACCAGAAGTCGTTCAAAAAGAACGCGACAAACAAGCCGACTACCAAGCTAAATACGACGCAACCGTAGCACGTATTGATGAGATGAAGAAGTTGGTGAAATAAACACAGAAACACGGCGGTATGCCGTGTTTTTTTTGGTATAATGAAATCAATATCTATTGATGGAGAAAGTTATGTCTAAACACCCTCACTATGAATTGTTAAACTTGATTGGCTATGGGCTTGCTAAGTTTGATGATACTTTTATAAGGGAATTTCAATGCTCTAGTAAATCCGAGTTTTATCGTTACATAGTTTCTTTAGGCGTTGCAGAAACAACTGGTGTCGTCAAAAATAGAATGGATTTATTCGACCCCTATTTTGATAACAATCGAAAAGGTTGGTGGCAAAAAGCTGAAGTCTACCGTTTTAGAAAAGATTTAATTGACATGATGTTTGGGAGTGAGGATGTTCACAGTTTCGCAGAAATAGTCAAAATGTTGCTTGCAAGTGAAGGGAAGAAAACAGGTATAACCATCATTGAAAAGCCAATTGTTCGGACGAAATTCAAACGCCTACAAGAAACGGGAATGGAAGCAGAGAACTATTTCATACACCATTTTGATAAGGAAGAAAAATTTCAAGGTGGTCAATTGACTGATGCCCGTCTTTATGGTGATGGATATGATTTCCAAGTAGATGTTCAAGAACATTCATACCTCGCTGAGGTTAAAGGTATCCGAAAACCTAAAGGACGTATTCGTTTGACCGCTAAAGAATTTGAGAAAGCTAAGGAATATCAATCAGATTTTATTCTATCTCTAGTCACCAATCTCGACGATATTCCAAAATTGGTATTGATCGATAACCCACTTAACCATTTTGAATTTGAAAAAAATGTTATTAAAAATGAAGTCGTTGAATATAGAAGTTTGGAAGATTTATATTAATAAATAGTGCGGTGTTTATTACTATCACGTCGACTGGTAAAAGCTTATTTTAGACTAAATGGCGTATAAAAATCTTTTCATATTGACCAAAAACACCACCTCCTAGTCAATTAGGAGGTGGTGTCATGTTTTAAACCATTTTCCAGAAATAATCGATGATATAGGTCAGGCCATAGGTGTAGATAACGAGGGTGATAGGCTTGCAGAGGATGATGATAGTCATGTAGCGTTTGAAGGTCATCTTCGTCAGACCTGCCAGCATACAGATGAAGTCAGCGGGACTAATGGGCCAGATCATCATGAAGATAAAGAAGCGATCGAACCGCTTGCCTTCATTGAGCCAGCCAATGTACTTGTCGTAGGTCTTCTGACTGACCATAGATTGGACGAACTTAGGCCCGTACATTCTGGCTAGGTGGAAGATAATGGCACAGCCAATGACGATTCCGATGTAGTTGTAGATGGTCCCAATGATGTGGCCATAGATAAAGACACCAGCGACAGATGTCAGGGCGCCAGGAATAATAGGGACCACTGTTTGAAGGATCTGAAGAAAGATAAAGAGAGGTGGTCCAAAGATGCCTGCTTGGAGAATAAAAGCTGACAAGGTTTCTTTGGATTGAAGGATGCCAGAAAAGTAGGCCCAGATACAAAAGGCCAAGGTTGCGAGGGCCCCAATAATGGATGACCAATTGATGATGCGCTGGAGAAGAGGAGAGACCTCTTTTAAGCTTGTTTGTTTCATAAAAAATTCCGAGTTCTTTTTCTTCTACTATACCATGTTTTTGGAAGTTTGTAAGGATTTTGTCTATTTTTTGAGTAGTGAAAGCGACCTGATCGGAGTCTGTCGCTGTTTTAGTCGTGAAGCGGGTGCAAAATGGGCCTTTTTATGCTACAATGAAAGGAGTATAAAAAATGGAGAAAAACGTGTCAATCGAAAATTACAAACCAGATTTTGCGGTGGAAGCAGCCTATGATCTCACCGTTACAGACTTGAAAAAACAGGGTATCAAGGCGGTCCTTGTGGATTTGGATAATACCTTGATTGCTTGGAATAATCCGGATGGGACTCCTGAAATGCGCCAGTGGTTGCATGACCTTCGTGATGGAGGGATTCGGGTTATCGTGGTGTCTAATAATAGTCCCAAACGGGTCAAGCGCGCTGTTGAGAAATTTGATATTGACTATGAAGCCTGGTCGCTCAAGCCCTTTACTTTTGGGATTGATCGGGCCCTCAAACGTTTCCACTATGAGAAAAATGAAGTGGTCATGGTCGGGGATCAACTGATGACGGATATCCGGGCTGCCCATCGTGCAGGCATTCGTTCGATTTTGGTCAAGCCTTTGGTCGAGCATGACTCGATCAAGACGCAGATCAACCGGGCGCGTGAACGCCGTGTTATGAAGCAAATGGCCGAGAAATATGGTCCGATTGTATACAAAAAAGGAATTTAAGAATGGAAGAATTATTCTGTATCGGCTGTGGAGCCCCCATTCAGACAGAAAACAAAGAGGGGCTAGGCTATACTCCCCAATCAGCTCTTGAAAAGGGCTTGGAAACAGGAGAAGTTTATTGCCAACGCTGTTTCCGTCTGCGTCACTACAATGAAATCACAGATGTGCATCTGACAGATGATGATTTCCTAAAACTCCTTCACGAAGTAGGGGATAGTGATGCTCTCGTGGTCAATGTAGTGGATATTTTTGACTTTAATGGATCCGTTATCCCTGGCCTACCACGCTTTGTAGCAGGAAATGATGTCCTCTTGGTCGGGAACAAAAAAGATATCTTGCCCAAATCAGTCAAGGATAGCAAGGTGACTCATTGGTTGATGGAGCGGGCCCACGAAGAAGGCATGCGTCCTGTCGATGTGGTCCTCACATCTGCCCAAAACAAGAGTGCGATCAAGGACTTGATGGAAAAGATTGAGCAGTACCGCAAGGGACGTGATGTCTATGTGGTGGGTGTGACCAACGTTGGGAAATCGACCCTCATCAATGCGATTATCCAAGAAATCACTGGGGATAAGGATATCATCACGGCCTCTCGCTTCCCAGGAACGACACTGGATAAGATCGAAATTCCATTGGACGATGGATCCTACATCTACGATACACCAGGGATTATCCATCGCCACCAGATGGCTCATTACTTGACGGCGAAAAACCTCAAGTATGTCAGCCCTAAAAAGGAAATCAAACCCAAGACTTACCAGCTCAATCCAGAGCAAACCCTCTTTTTGGGTGGTCTAGGACGCTTTGACTTTATCAAGGGAGAAAAGCAAGGTTTCACTGCCTTCTTTGACAACGAACTCAAGCTTCACAGAACCAAGCTCGAAGGAGCGACCGCCTTTTATAACAAGCATGTCGGTGGCATACTAACTCCTCCTAATAGCAAGGAAAAAGAAGAATTCCCGTCCTTGGTTTCTCATGAGTTTACCATCAAGGACAAGACAGACCTCGTTATCTCTGGACTCGGATGGATCCGCGTCAATGGGGAAGCAAAAGTAGCTGTGTGGGCACCAGAAGGCGTCGCCGTCGTCACCCGCAAAGCTATTATTTAAAAATTTGAAAGGAAATAGTTTCTTTATAGACTGGGCGAATGCAACGAGCCTAGAAAGGATACTTTTCGCTGTGGTGAAAGCCTAAGTAGATATTTTACTACTTAGGCGCGGAAAATTTGAGACTTTAGGCTCAAATTTAAGTCATGGAACTCCGCTAGGAGGTCGCTGACGACCGCAACCACATCAGAAAAGTATCAAAAAAGAAACAATGAAAAAAGCATGACATTAACATCCAAACAACGGGCTTTTCTCAATAGCCAAGCCCACAGTCTTAAACCCATTATCCAAATCGGGAAAAATGGGCTCAATGACCAAATCAAAACCAGTGTGCGCCAAGCGCTTGATGCACGCGAACTGATCAAGGTGACCCTTCTTCAAAATACGGATGAGAACATCCATGAAGTAGCAGAAATCTTGGAAGAAGAAATCGGCGTGGAAACGGTCCAAAAGATTGGTCGGATTCTCATCTTGTTTAAACAATCGAGCAAAAAAGAAAATCGTAAAATTTCAGCGAAGGTAAAAGAAATTTAAGACATCGAGGAGAGCAAACCTATGGCAATTGAACTATTGACTCCCTTTACCAAGGTAGAGTTAGAGCCAGAGATCAAAGACAAGAAACGCAAACAAGTTGGTATTTTGGGTGGAAATTTCAATCCGGTCCACAATGCCCATTTGGTCGTTGCGGATCAAGTGCGCCAACAATTAGGGTTAGATAAGGTGCTCTTGATGCCTGAGTATGAGCCGCCGCATGTCGATGCCAAGGGGACGATTGCTGAGCACCATCGCCTTAAGATGCTGGAATTAGCCATTGAAGGCATTGAAGGTCTGGAGATCGAGACGATTGAACTCGAGCGTAAAGGGATTTCCTATACCTACGACACCATGCTCTTGCTCAATGAACGGGATCCAGACACAGATTATTACTTCATTATTGGTGCAGATATGGTAGATTATTTACCAAAATGGCACTGCATCGATGAATTGGTGGAGATTGTACAATTTGTCGGGGTACAGCGACCACGCTATAAGGCAGGGACTTCTTATCCGGTGATCTGGGTGGATGTTCCTTTAATGGACATCTCCTCTAGTATGGTGCGTGATTTTGTGGCCAAAGGCCGGACGCCGAATTTTATGTTGCCAAAACCAGTCTTGGACTACATCAAGAAAGAAGGATTGTATCAATGACCTATGAAAACTATCTAGGCTTTTCTCGTGAGGTCTTGCTTGAAAAAATGCGCCAAATCCTGCCAGAAAAGCGGCTTACTCACTGTTTAGGGGTTGAGAAGGCTGCGCGTGACTTGGCCAAACGCTATGGGGCTGACGAAGAGCAGGCTGGCCTAGCAGGTTTGTTACATGACTACGCTAAGAAATTATCAGATCAGGAATTTCTGGACTTGATCGATCGGTATGAGCTGGATCCAGCATTAAAAAACTGGGGCAACAATGTCTGGCATGGGATGGTCGGGATTTATAAGATCCAAGAAGACCTCGGACTGACAGATTCAGCCATTCTTCGCAGTATTGAGATTCACACCGTGGGGAGTGGACAGATGTCGACCTTAGACAAGATTGTCTATGTGGCTGATTACATTGAGCACAACCGGGCCTTCCCAGGAGTGGATCAAGCACGTGATATCGCTCAAGTTTCTTTGGATCGTGCTGTGGCCTATGAGACGGCTCGCACAGTCGAACACCTGGCCCACCAAGGATTGCCCATTTATCCCCAAACCCTTGAAACCTATAACGCCTTTGTGAAGTATTTGAAAGAGGAGCAGTGAGTGAAGACAGCTTTTATCATTATTGATGTACAAAATATCTTAGTGGAAACAGGTTTTGAGACAGAAAAGATTCTGGAGAAGATTTCTTATTTACAAGAACAGGCTAGAAAACTGCAGATTGAAATTATCTACATGCAGCATATTGAAACGCCAGAGGCTTTAACTTCGGAAGATTGGCAATTATCGCCCCTGTTGAAGAGGAAGGCAGATGAGAAGGTGTTTCAAAAGCGATACAATAGCATATTTAAAGAGACAGGATTAAAAGAATACTTGGATCAACAAGGGATTGAACAACTGGTCCTGTGTGGTATGCAGACAGAATATTGTGTCGATACATCCGTCAAAGTGGGATTTGAATACGGCTATAAGCTGATCATTCCAGAAGGAGCTGTTACAACCTTTGATGGAGAGGATATCCCGGCAGAAACGCTCAATGAATTTTATGAGAACATTTGGGAAGAACGTTTTGCGGATGTCTTAGATTACAAATCAATTTTTTAAGGAAAGAGGATTACATGAAAGAAAAAGAACTACTTGAACTAGTTGTCAAAGCAGCAGATGAAAAGCGTGCAGAAGACATTGTCGCTTTGGATGTTCAAAGCTTGACCAGCGTGACAGACTACTTTGTCATCGCAAGCTCTATGAACAGCCGTCAGTTGGAAGCTATTGCTGAAAATATTCGCGAGAAGGTCATTGAAGCTGGTGGGAATGCCAGCCACGTCGAAGGTGATTCAGCTGGAGGTTGGGTCCTTCTTGACTTAGGTGGCGTAGTGGTCCATGTCTTCTCAGAAGAAATGCGTGCCCACTATAACCTAGAAAAGCTATGGCACGAAGCAAGTGCTGTCGATCTTTCAGCAGCCCTAGCATAAGCAGGTAAACTCAGTTGGTAGCAACTGAGTTTTGTTGGTTAAATTGAAATTCTATGGAAAGAAAGGATGGGGCCTCGTGTTAAGTTAGTTTGGTAACGGAACACGAGCTAAAAGCTGTGAGAAAAAGAGTAACTTCCTTTGTATCTGACGATACGGCAGAAAGTTTCCTATTTTCTCTTTGCTTTTAACGCTCTTTGTATCTTAGAAAGGATTTGAACCCGTCCTGTAATCCTCGGAAAATAGATAGGGCTATGTCAAATTATTAACTAAAAAATTTATTGTTTGACGCAGTAGCTGATTGGACTCTTCATTCGCTTTTTAAGGTCGGAAGAGTACCTAATCAGCCTTGCGGGGGTGAGACAACGAACGAATTTTCTAAGAAAACTCGTTCTGTCTCACTCCCCTAATTTTCTATCGGATTATGGGCGGACTTGGTATCATGAATATGGCGACTTATGAAACGTTTGCAGCGGTCTATGATGCGGTTATGGATGACAGTCTGTATGATTTGTGGACGGATTTTTCCCTCCGCCATCTCCCAAAGACAAAAGATAAGAAAAAATTGCTGGAATTGGCTTGTGGGACAGGGATTCAGTCTGTCCGCTTTTCCCAAGCTGGCTTTGACGTAACAGGATTAGACTTGAGTGCTGACATGCTGAAGATTGCTGAAAAAAGAGCGGCTTCAGCCAAGCAAAAGATTGATTTTATCGAGGGCAATATGCTGGACCTGTCTCAAGCGGGTACCTACGATTTTGTGACCTGCTACTCTGATTCTATCTGCTATATGCAGGACGAGGTGGAAGTGGGAGATGTCTTCAAAGAAGTCTATAACACTCTTAATGAAGATGGTATCTTTATTTTTGATGTCCATTCGACCTACCAGACGGATGAGGTTTTTCCGGGCTATTCTTACCATGAAAATGCAGAAGACTTTGCCATGCTTTGGGATACCTACGAGGATGAAGCCCCTCACTCGATCGTCCATGAGCTGACCTTCTTTGTCCAAGAAGAAGATGGATCCTTTAGTCGGCACGATGAAGTCCATGAAGAGCGCACCTATGAAGTTTTAACCTATGACATCTTATTGGAGCAGGCTGGCTTTAAATCCTTTAAACTCTATGCAGACTTTGAAGATAAAGAGCCGACAAAGACCAGCAAACGTTGGTTTTTTGTAGCACAGAAGTAGGACATCATGACAGTTACAGGTATTATTGCAGAATTTAATCCCTTTCACAATGGTCACAAGTACCTGCTGGAACAGGCAGAGGGGCTGAAGATTGTGGCCATGTCTGGGAATTTTGTTCAACGTGGCGAGCCTGCTATTGTTGACAAGTGGATTCGCGCGCAGATGGCTTTGGAAAATGGAGCGGACCTGGTGGTCGAGCTCCCCTTCCTTGTGGCTGTTCAGTCGGCTGATCATTTTGCCAAGGGAGCGGTAGAAATCTTGTCCTTTCTAGGAATCGATCAATTGACATTTGGGACAGAAGCGGTCATAGATTACCAAGCGATTGCGACTGTTTATTCGGAGAAAGAGGAGGAAATGGAAGCTTTCTTGCGAAGCCTTCCAGAAGATTTATCCTATCCACAAAAGACTCAAAAAATGTGGGAAACCTTTGCTGGAGTGGAGTTCACAGGAGATACTCCCAATCATATCCTGGGCTTGGCCTATGCCAAGGCTTGTGCTGGGAAGGGGATTGCGCTCAAGGCTATCCAACGGCAAGGTGCAGGCTACCATTCAGAAGAAAAAGAAGTGGCCTATGCTTCTGCCACTAGTCTACGCCTACACAAGGAAGATCAGGACTTTGTCGCTAGATTCATGCCCAATAGCCAACTCTTTCAGTCGGCTCCACAGGTATCTTGGGAGAATTATGACCAACTGCTCCGTTATCAAATCCTAACCCATTCGGATTTGACACAGATTTTTCAGGTCAATGAAGAACTGGCCAATCGGATAAAGGATGCGGTTCGGAGTGCTAGCTCTGTGGAAGACCTGGTGGAGAAAGTCGCAACCAAGCGCTATACCAAGGCGCGTGTGCGCCGCATCTTGACCTATATCTTGGTAGGGGCGATGGATCAAGCTCTTCCTGATGCCATTCATGTCTTAGGATTTTCCGCAAAGGGACAAGCCCACCTCAAAGGCTTGAAAAAATCAGTAGAAATCGTGACTCGAATCGGTAAGGAACCTTGGGATGCTTTGACCCAACAAGCGGATCAGGTGTATCAGCTAGGCCATCCCCAATTGCGAGATCAGATCTGGGGTCGGGTGCCAGTGAGGGTGGAAGATCAATAAAGGGTGAATAGTCGAGCAACTACAATTGGAAGGATACGCAAAAAACTCTTCCAAGTCTTGTGATTTGTGATATAATATAAAAGATTGAAAATAATTTGAAAAAATTTAAGGAGAATCCTCATGGGACGTAAATGGGCCAATATTGTTGCCAAGAAAACTGCCAAAGATGGTGCCAACTCAAAAGTGTATGCTAAATTTGGTGTGGAGATCTATGTAGCTGCTAAAAAGGGTGAACCAGATCCAGAACTAAATACTGCTTTGAGATTCGTTATTGACCGTGCTAAACAAGCGCAAGTGCCAAAACACGTGATTGATAAAGCGATCGATAAGGCAAAAGGAAACACTGACGAAACCTTTACAGAAGGACGTTACGAAGGATTTGGACCAAATGGTTCGATGTTGATCGTTGATACTTTGACGTCAAACGTTAACCGTACAGCTGCCAATGTCCGTGCTGCTTTTGGTAAAAACGGTGGGAACATGGGAGCTTCCGGTTCTGTATCTTACCTCTTTGACAACAAGGGTGTTATCGTCTTTGCTGGTGATGATGCCGATGCCATCTTTGAGCTTTTGCTTGAAGCAGATGTTGATGTAGATGATGTCGAAGCAGAAGAAGGAACGATCACAGTCTACACTGCACCAACTGATCTTCACAAAGCGATCGTTGCTTTGCGTGAATCAGGTGTCGAAGAATTCCAAGTAACTGAATTGGAAATGATTCCTCAATCAGAAGTTGAGTTGTCAGGTGATGATTTGGAAACATTTGAAAAACTTTACAGCGTTCTTGAAGACGACGAGGACGTACAAAAAATCTACACAAACGTAGATGGATTCTAATCACTCATAAGGATTGTAGTGAATCCCATAAATCAAGAAAAAGGATAGCTTCTCAGATCAAGCTATCCTTTTTCTCTGTCTGATGAGGATCTATCTTTTGTAAGTGATGTCCTGTATAAGCGTAAATACGGGTCAGGGGTGATTGGGAGAGTGTGGAAACTTTAAAATAGAAATAATGGTCTCGATGATCCCGACTTTTGGTGTGGTGAAGACGAAAGTAGTTTCGCTGGCCTGCTGCCATAGAGTGGAGAATATCGTCTTCTAAAAAGACGAGTGGCGTAGAAGTAGCTGCCCACTTGTAAAAGTCCATTTCAAATTGGTGGTAATTCTCCGAAAAATAATCAAATTGTAATTCGTGTTTAGTCTGAATAGGTTTCATAGGGTGTTTCCTCAGATTCAATAAAAATGATAGAGTCTACGAGGAGACGGTGGTAGTGGCCATCGCTTTTGAGAAGAAGCTCAGACGCAGATAAGGTGTGAATCGAACCTGTGTAGGTAGCAAATTGATTCCCCTCTAAAGTTGTGATCGAGATCGTCGTTTGTTGTTGAAAGGCCTGCTCCAGGAGCTGGATCTGTTCAGCAAGTGGAAGAACCGTGAGCTGACTGCGGTCAATTTCTTTTGTATGCAGGGCGGTTGTGTGCTCGGATAAAAAGAAGCCAGCCCATTTGGCCATGCCACGATCTTGAAATTCGCGGGCGGATTGATAAGGGAGATAAGAACGGTCGATCATGTTAATCCATCTAAGCCTCCTGCGGAATGTCCGCCTGTTAATTTACTGCGTGCAATGGCGCGTGAGTTTTCTAGTAATGAGGAGCCTTTTTGAAGAGAGGTGAAGCCAAATTGATCCCGAATGCGGTCAATGGTCTGCTGGAGTTTCTCCTCTTTTTCCAAGGCTACTGGGTCATCGAAGAGAGAAAGGAGTTGAAGAGACTCCTCGACAAGTTCTCCATAAAAAACACCAATCTGCCGAATGGCGCCTCCTTCGTACTTGGAGCGAAAGAGCCGCAGAACCGTGTCGGATAAAACCTTGGTGGATTGGGTAGGCTCAATCTTTTGCTGGCAGTGAATGGACGGAAGCCCCTCGATTTTGGAGTAGGAGGCATGAATGGAGACCAGTTGGGTCTTCTTTTTTTTCCGTCGCAAGCGAATAGCCACCTGCTCAGCCATCTCCCGAAATACCAGTTCAATGTCGGCTTGTAGATGGTAGTCATAGGGCAAGATTTGAGAGTTACCAATGCCTCGTGATTTCGGACGATAAGGCTTGTGGACATTGCTTTCATCAATACCATGAGCATGGAACCAAAGTTGCAGACCCATGACTCCGAATTCTTTCTTTAAGAGATCTGGGTGAGCCTGGGCCAGTTCAGCAATCGATGTGATCCCGATCTTTTGCAATCGTTTTTCCGTACGACGTCCAATGCCCCAAAAATCAGTGAGCTGGGGCAGTTTCCAGACCTTACTTTCTACATCTTCATAAGACCAATTGGAGCGCATATTTCGGCAATGCTTGGCTTCATTGTCCAAGGCTAGCTTGGCAAGAAGGGGATTGGCATTGCTGAGGCCGATGGTAGAGTAGATTCCAGTTTCCTGCCAGATCCTTTTTTGGATTCTGGCAGAAAGGAGATCCAGTTTTTCCTTTCGAGAGAGGGAGGGGTCTGGAATAAAATAATTTAAGGAAGAAGTCAGATCGATAAAGCCTTCGTCAATCGAGTAAGGGAAAATATCATCTGGTGCCGCAAATTCCTGAAAGACTTTTTGAATCTCCATATTGACCTGAATATAGGCATTCATCCGTGGAGGCACAATCAGGGTTCTCTTGGCCCAGGATTCAATGTAGGAAACAAAGGTTGGATCCGTTGGCAATCCTTGCTTTTTGGCGACGTAGCTATTAAATTTTCTGGTTTTGAGGTCAAAAGGTAGGTCGTAGCTACGGCTGACATTCTTCTTGCCAAAGACTTGTTTGAAAACGGGAGAGCTCGCCAAAATCAGGCCAGCAGAATTGTCGCTTCGACTCATGACGCAAAGGGAAGTAGTCAAGGGGTTGAGCCCCAGACGGACACATTCACAGCTAGCATAAAAACTTTTCATATCCACAAAAGCAATATCAGAATGAGGCTCACGTGAATAATCAAATAGCATATTTAAACCTCAAGTGGGAGAAAATGCCCGACCACAATGCCGACGATTTTGGGCTCGTCTTCATAGGGAGCAAATAAATCGTCGTAATCAGGGTTGATGGATTCTAAGCGCAAACCTTCCGCTTCTCGATAGACTTTCTTGATGTAGGTTTTTCCGTTCCACATGAGGGCATAGACTGCCCCATCGTAGTCAAAGCCAGTCTGCTTCATGAGGGCAACAGAGCCATTGGGATAGAGAGGTTCCATCGAATCACCTGATACCCAAGAGGCGAAGTCATGCTGGATTTCCTTGTCAAAATAGACGGTTTCATAGTCTGTTTCGTTGTCATAAAAGGTGTGTCCCAAACCAGCTGCCAGCTCAATTGAAAGAACCTTATAAGCTGTTAAGGAAACAACTTTTTGCTGCTGCTCTAATAACTGGCTGGCCAATTGGTCGACTTTCTTTTGATGAGGTGGGGTTAATAAAGGGTAGGTGTAGAGTGCGGAGTCTTTGTTAATAAAGTAGTCCTCTTTAACGGAGAGGCGCTTGGCCAACCTCCTGAGATTTTTTTCGTGTGGCTCTGCTAAGCCATTCTCCCAACTGGAGTAAGTCTTGCGAGAAATCTTGAGATCCTCGTAGACATCAGCTTGGGTCAAGCCTTTTTCCAGGCGTCTTTCTTTTAGTTTTTTTGCATCAAACATGTCGCTTCTCCTATGTAACGTTTTAAAAGTTACATACAGTTTATCAAAAATGAATCCTTTTTGCAAGAGAAAAATTCAGTTGAAAACGAATGAAAAGACTTGATTTTGATTGAAAAAAGAGTATAATCATTTCTAAAATGTCTATAAATGAGGAACTATATGAAAAAAAGTTTTATACACCAACAAAAAGAAATTTCGTTTGTTAAAACGACTTTCACACAATATTTAAAAGATAAATTGGACATCATTGAAGTCCAAGGGCCAATTTTGAGCAAGGTCGGAGACGGGATGCAGGATAACCTTTCTGGGATTGAACATCCGGTATCTGTAAAGGTCCTTCAAATTCCTGATGAGACTTATGAAGTCGTGCATTCACTCGCAAAATGGAAACGCCATACCTTGGCACGTTTTGGTTTTGGCGAAGGAGAAGGTCTCTTTGTCCATATGAAGGCTCTTCGTCCAGATGAAGATTCGCTAGACGCTATCCACTCTGTTTATGTAGACCAATGGGACTGGGAAAAGGTCATCCCAAATGGTCAACGCAACATCGCCTACCTCAAAGAAACGGTTGAAAAAATCTACAAGGCGATTCGTTTAACAGAACTAGCAGTAGAAGCGCGCTATGATATTGAATCAGTTCTTCCAAAACAAATTACCTTCGTTCACACAGAAGAATTGGTGGAACGCTATCCAGATTTAACTCCAAAAGAGCGTGAAAATGCCATTGCCAAAGAATTCGGAGCCGTTTTCTTGATCGGGATTGGTGGAGAACTTGCAGATGGCAAACCACACGATGGCCGTGCACCTGACTACGATGACTGGACAACAGAGTCTGAAAATGGCTATAAGGGCTTGAATGGCGATATCCTCGTCTGGAATGACGTTCTAGGTTCAGCCTTTGAGTTGTCTTCAATGGGGATCCGTGTCGATGAAGATACGCTGCGCCGTCAAGTTGCGATCACAGGGGACGAGGATCGTCTCCAATTAGAGTGGCACAAGGCTTTGTTAAATGGTCTCTTCCCACTCACGATTGGTGGAGGGATTGGACAATCTCGTTTGGCTATGTTCTTGCTTCGTAAGAAACATATCGGTGAAGTCCAAACCAGTGTCTGGCCTCAATCTGTCCGCGATGAATATGAAAATATCCTATAAGGAAGAAAGAGAGTGGGACAGAAATCGGTAATTCGTTAGAATTCGATTTCGTCGTCCCACCTTCGCACAGTTGAGTAGGGCTGTAAAAGCTGATGAAATCAGCGTAGTAGAGCCCACTCAACCACTGCGTCTTACTCGACAATCCAAAAATAATTGAGAGGCTAGGACTTTTGTCCCAGCCTCTTTTAATTGTCGCTTGACCATATCAAATCGCAATTTTCTGATTTTTTTTGGTATAATGGTCCCTATGAAAATAGTATCTGGAACCTATGGGGGACGTCCCCTCAAAACACTTGAAGGAAAAACAACCAGGCCGACTTCTGATAAGGTCAGAGGGGCCATGTTCAATATGATTGGTCCTTACTTTGATGGTGGAAGAGTGCTGGATCTCTATGCAGGAAGCGGTGGGCTCTCTATCGAAGCCGTTTCTCGAGGCATGTCAGAGGCCGTTCTAGTGGAAAGAGATCGTAGAGCGCAGGAGATTGTAGCAGCCAATATTGCCATGACCAAGGAAAAGGAACGGTTTCAACTGCTAAAAATGGAGGCCAAGCAGGCCTTGGGCCTCCTAACAGGCACCTTTGACTTGGTGTTCTTGGATCCTCCGTATGCCAAGGAAGAGATTGTTCGCGATATCGAAACCTTGTGCGAGCGACAACTCTTGTCAGAGGACGTCATGATTGTGTGCGAAACCGATAAACACGTAGAACTTCCTGAGGAAATCGGACAAGTGGGAATCTGGAAAGAAAAAATCTATGGAATTAGTAAGGTAACAGTATATGTCAGATAGAAGTGGATTGTTTACAGGATCGTTTGATCCGATTACCATTGGGCATGTGCAATTGATCGAGCGAGCTAGTCG
>JAWGXY010000019.1:0-22908 GCA_032572035.1 Streptococcus parasanguinis | reverse complement strand
CTTTCCTTAGGTGAGTACGGACGTCAGCGAACTTCGAAGAAGTTCCATGACTTAGTTTTGGACCTAAGGTTCCAAAACTCCCGAGTGCTAGAAACAATCCTATTTCTAGCACTTTTCTCACGGCGGAAAGTTTCTGTTGAAATGATCCTAATAGTATTAATTATTTTAATTTTCCAACGTCACTTAGGTTGTTTTATGTAAAATGCAATTTGTCTATATTCTAAAAGATCTATTCAGAAGTATTTCTGAATAGATCTTTGTTTAAAGTTCACTATCTGACAAGCTAAAGGTATCGCCGTGTTGGAGATCCCCGTACTGGTAGCCCCGTTTGAACCATCGCATGCGTTGCTCTGAAGTTCCGTGGGTAAAGCTATCTGGTACCGAGTAGCCGTAGGCTTGCTCCTGGAGAGTGTCGTCACCGACTGCATGGGCTGCATTCATGGCTTCTTCGATATCGCCGATATCTAGAAGATTTCGGTCTTGAATGGAGCGGGCCCAGACACCTGCTAGGTAATCGGCTTGTAGCTCAATGCGGACGCTGATGGCATTTCGTTCTTTTTCAGAAAGGCCTTGTTGCATCCGATGGTATTTGCCAAGGATTCCCAGCTCGTTTTGTACGTGGTGGCCAACTTCGTGGGCGATCACGTAGGCCATGGCGAAGTCCCCGCTAGCCTTGTATTTGGTTGTCAATTCCTTGTAGAAGCTCATATCCAAATAAATCTTTTTGTCGGTTGGACAGTAGAAAGGACCAGCCGATGCTTGCCCAACCCCACAGCCTGTCTGTGTCCGTCCGGTATAGAAGACTAGTTTGGGCTCATGGTAAGTACGTCCTTCAGCTTGAAAGACCTTGTGCCAATGATCTTCTGTTGTGGCAAGGACCTTGCTGACGAATTCAGCATCTGCATCATCGACATGGGTCTTGTTGGTGCGCGTGACTTGGGTGGATTGGTAAGGTTGAGAAGAAGTCCCATTTCCAAAGAGACCCCCAAGGCTAGCTCCTCCTCCTAGAAAGACTATGAGGAGGATAATGATGATCTTACTCTTGAAGCTTCCAGGCGATAGTAAGATCTGTAAAATCCCCCCGCCAAGGTTACTGTTTCCTGAAGATTGGGAGTAGCTTTGCCCTCGACGGTCTTCGATATTTCTACTTTCTTTTAGGTTATCACTTTTCATATTCGTCTCCTTTTGTTTTATTTTACCAAAAATGAGGAAAAAACCTGAGTGATAACGCTTTAGATTTGCTTTTTTCTTGACAGGAGATTTTCTGTCCTTGTCAAAACGTGGAAAACTTGCTATAATGGGGTGAACGGAGGCGTTATGGCATTAAAAAAAGCAAGTCTAGCGTGTACGGTTTGTGGGTCACGCAATTACTCCATTAAGTTGAGTGGGACGCCAAAACCAACACGTCTAGAAGTCAATAAATTCTGCAAGCATTGCAGCAAGTATACCATCCATAAAGAAACACGATAGGAGAGAGTTGTGAAATTCATTAAAGATATTTTCGTCTTACTAAAAGATACAACTTGGCCAAATCGCAAGGAAAGATGGAAAAACTTTATCTCAGTGATTGAGTACACCGCTTTCTTTGTTGCATTGATTTATTTGTTCGACAAAGTCATTGCACGTGGCCTATTGCACATGATCAATTTCTTTTAAGAAAAGAAGCCAGGCGGGATCCCAAGGGTCCTGCTTTTTATGGCCTTTTCTTAAAAATAAATCAGCAAACCTCTTTGCATTCCTGCAAAATATGGTATAATGAAGCTAGGAAAAGGAAAGCCAAGAGGCTTTTTTTAGTATGTTCACAAAAGCTCGAGCAGGCTAAACAGAAAGAAAGGATGCCCAAATGGACAGTTTTGATAAAGGCTGGTTTGTACTACAAACCTACTCAGGATATGAAAACAAGGTAAAAGAGAATCTTTTGCAACGTGCGCAAACTTACAATATGTTAGAAAACATCTTGCGCGTAGAGATTCCAACTCAAACCGTACAAGTTGAGAAAAACGGTAAAACAAAAGAAATCGAAGAAAACCGCTTCCCAGGTTATGTCTTGGTCGAAATGGTCATGACAGATGAAGCTTGGTTTGTTGTCCGGAATACCCCGAACGTTACTGGTTTCGTTGGATCCCACGGAAACCGTTCAAAACCAACTCCATTGTTGGAAGAAGAAATCCGCAGTATCTTGCTCTCTATGGGTCAAACTGTTCAAGAGTTTGATTTGGATGTCAAGGTAGGCGATACAGTTCGTATCATCGATGGTGCCTTCACAGACTATACTGGTAAGATCACTGAAATTGATAACAACAAGGTGAAAATGGTCATTTCTATGTTCGGTAATGATACGGTTGCAGAAGTGAATTTGAACCAAATTGCTGAATTGTAAAAAAGAGAGTGGGACAGCTTCAACAGTCTGGGAGACTGTTGAAGGTTGCAGATAAAGGAAACATAGTTTCCGTCAACATAGGGTATTTTTGAAGCTTAAAAAGCGAACAAAGACTTAGGATACTTGCTTCGCAAGTTCTATCCACCACCTCAAAGCAGTGCTTTGAGCACTCAACCACTGCGTCTTGCTCGACAATCCAAAAATAATTAAGAGGCTAGGACTTTTGTCCCAGCCTCTTTTTATGGATCGTTATTGATTTTTATCCAGACCGGTGATGCCTTTTAAGCGCTTGGTTTCTGCAGCAGACATAACATTAACGATCTTGTCTCCTTGTGTAGAGAAGTTAGATTCGTCCCCGTTACTATCTTTATAGACATAGCTGGTCCAACGTTCAGAACGCATAATGGCATAGGGTTTTCCGAGACGCTCGAGAGCTGTTTTTGGTGTATCGGATTTGGAAATGGCGCCAGTAGACTGGTGGTTGGCATCGCCCTCTTTTAAACGGAAGGTGATATCTGTTAGGACATTATTGTGGAAGAAAGCCATGATATCGCCATTATCTGTTACCCAAACATTAACCCCATCTCCAGGATTCGCACTGTCTGTGCTACTTACAGGTTGACCAAAGGCTGCCACCATATCATCGTAACTAGATGTTGGTTTGTCTCCACCGACTTCTTGCCCATTCACTTTCATTATAATTCCAGTGCTCAGATGGAGATTCTTGAGTTTTTCGATCTCAGGAATGGATGCAGCTCCCGGCACATATTGGAGAGAAGAACCATCATCTGGATCCATGCTGTAGCGATCTGAAAAATCATCTGAGCTACTGCTGTCTGAAGAAGTGCTCGACGGTTTACTAGATGATGTTTTGGTTGAAGATTGTTTGATCGGTTTTCTAGAACTAGAAGCTGTTTTTGCTGGTTGCCCAGAATTGGCAGGTGAGCAAGCTGCTAGTGTTACTAGTGAAAGAAGGCCGATCGTAAAGAAACGAATGTTTTTCATAATGACCCTTTCTAATGTGCTTCGCCGATCAGGCGAGGTTTTATTATATCAATAATCAAGGAATGGAGCAAATGGAAACAAAAAATCCCCTATTGCTAGGGGAATTTTTAAAAGATAAAAGATGATAAAAAATTTTATTATCAAGGCGGTAGACGGATTTGAACCGACGATCAAGCTTTTGCAGAGCCGTGCCTTACCACTTGGCTATACCGCCGTAACATATAATATTGTAACCTAAAAAACAAGATAGGTCAAGAAAAACTTTTTCCTTCAAATCATTACAGATGAAGAATGCTGAAAAAATCTCTCAAATAACTTGCGAATTCTAGGGATTTCTGCTATACTTATAGAGTTGTCTAAGACAGCAAATACTCATCTCGGATCCATTGTGGCACCGTTGCCCTTGTGGTCGTGCTGCAAGTTGACGTCTGAGAGAGGAGAAAAAAACAAAAAAGGAGAAACTACTCATGGCAGTAATTTCAATGAAACAACTTCTTGAGGCTGGTGTACACTTCGGTCACCAAACTCGTCGCTGGAACCCTAAGATGGCTAAGTACATCTTCACTGAACGTAACGGAATCCACGTGATCGACTTGCAACAAACTGTAAAATATGCAGACCAAGCATACGACTTCATGCGTGATGCAGCTGCAAACGATGCAGTGATCTTGTTCGTAGGTACTAAGAAACAAGCTGCTGATGCTGTTGCAGAAGAAGCTGTTCGTTCAGGTCAATACTTCATCAACCACCGTTGGTTGGGTGGAACTCTTACTAACTGGGGAACAATCCAAAAACGTATCGCTCGTTTGAAAGAAATCAAACGCATGGAAGAAGATGGAACTTTTGAAGTTCTTCCTAAGAAAGAAGTTGCATTGTTGAACAAACAACGCGCTCGTCTTGAAAAATTCTTGGGCGGTATCGAAGACATGCCTCGTATCCCAGACGTAATGTACGTTGTGGATCCACATAAAGAACAAATCGCTGTTAAAGAAGCTAAGAAATTGGGTATCCCAGTTGTAGCGATGGTCGACACAAACACTGACCCAGATGATATCGATGTTATCATCCCAGCGAACGATGACGCTATCCGCGCTGTTAAATTGATCACTGCGAAAATGGCTGACGCTGTTATCGAAGGACGTCAAGGTGAAGACAGTGTTGCTACAGTAGAAGCTGAATTGGCAGCTACTGAAGGTCAAGCTGATTCAATCGAAGAAATCGTTGAAGTTGTAGAAGGCGACAACGCTTAATTCATTCAATAAGTAACGAACCTAAGAGGGCAGGGCTCAGCCCGACCCTCTTATTTTATTAAAAAAATATAGGAGAACAAAAATGGCAGAAATTACAGCTAAGCTTGTAAAAGAATTGCGTGAAAAATCTGGTGCTGGTGTCATGGACGCTAAAAAAGCATTGGTTGAAGTGGAAGGCGATATCGAAAAAGCGATCGAATTGCTTCGCGAAAAAGGTATGGCTAAAGCAGCTAAGAAAGCTGACCGTGTTGCCGCTGAAGGTTTGACTGGTGTTTATGTAGACGGTAACGTTGCAGCAGTTGTTGAAGTGAATGCTGAAACTGACTTCGTTGCGAAAAACGCTCAATTCGTTGAATTGGTAAACGCAACAGCGAAAGTGATCGCTGAAGGTAAACCAGCTAGCAATGAAGAAGCTCTTGCTTTGACAATGCCTTCAGGTGAAACTCTTGAAGCTGCATATGTATCTGCAACAGCTACAATCGGTGAAAAGATTTCATTCCGTCGTTTTGCTTTGCTTGAAAAAACAGATGCGCAACACTTCGGTGCTTACCAACACAACGGTGGACGTATCGGTGTTATCTCTGTGATCGAAGGTGGAGACGAAGCACTTGCTAAACAAATCTCAATGCACATCGCTGCAATGAAACCAACTGTTCTTTCATACAAAGAATTGGATGAGCAATTCGTGAAAGACGAATTGGCACAATTGAACCACGTCATCGACCAAGATAACGAAAGCCGCGCAATGGTTGGTAAACCAGCTCTTCCACACTTGAAGTATGGTTCTAAAGCTCAATTGACTGACGAAGTTGTCGCTCAAGCTGAAGAAGATATCAAAGCTGAATTGGCAGCTGAAGGTAAACCAGAAAAAATCTGGGATAAAATCATCCCTGGTAAAATGGATCGCTTCTTCTTGGACAACACAAAAGTTGACCAAGCCTACACTCTTCTTGCACAAGTCTACATCATGGATGACAGCAAGACAGTGGAAGCTTACCTTGAATCAGTAAATGCTTCAGTTATCGAATTCGTTCGTTTTGAAGTTGGTGAAGGTATTGAAAAAGCTTCAAACGACTTTGAAGCAGAAGTTGCAGCTACAATGGCAGCAGCTCTTAACAACTAAGAATAAAAAAATAAGAGGTTTCGAAGGAAACCTCTTTTTTGTGTGGAAAATATCTTATATCATTGTTTAAGCTGTTTTATAATATTAAACAAACTTTGTTTTCAAAAAATAACAGACGTTACCGAAGATTCATCCAAATACTTTCTGAAACTTTCCGCCGTGAGAAAAGTGCTTGAAACAATGAAGTTTCAAGCACTCGGGAGTTTTGAAACTTTAGGTTCAAAACTAAGTCATGGAACTTCATAGAAGTTCGCTGACGTCCGTACTCACCTAAGGAAAGATTCAGAGAAGATATTATGTGAATTGATATCATGGGCTCATTCATTTGCTTAATGTGCGAAGGTATCGATTCCTAGGAGCAGGGACAGGGTTCCCATGATGAGGCCGGCTAGGATTACTCCGAGCATGACTGCGAGGCTACTGCGTTTGAAGTCCCAGTCGAGGATAGAAGCTGCAAGGGCTCCAGTCCAGGCACCAGTTCCGGGAAGAGGAAGTCCCACAAAGAGCAATAAGGCCCAGAAGATTCCCTTGTCTCCTGCAGCTTTTTCTAATTTCTGTCCGCCTCTATGGCCCTTATTGAGACACCAGCTAAAAAAGCCTCCGATAATTGGTTTTTTTGCCCCCCAAGTAAGAATATGGCGGGCGAAAAAGAAGATCAGAGGGACAGGGAGAAGATTTCCGATCACTCCGATCAAGAGCGCTGTCCATAAGGGAATGCCATTTGCAATGGCAAAAGGGATGGCCCCGCGCAATTCAACAAGGGGAACCATGGAGATCAGGAAGGTAAAGATATATTTCATTGGTCAAGCCTTTCGATTAGTCTTCTTCATTCTATCGTATCTTTTCTCAATTGACAACTATGATATTTTTAAATCTTTTATCTTGACTTTCTGAATGAGGAAGCATATAATAAAGACATAGTTAATTAGAATAATTATAAAAAAGGAGAAACGATATGACAACTATGAAACATGAAGCAGCTACTGATGTAGCAACTTTTGCACCTTCTAATAAAGAAACTCTTCCAGAAACAAAAGCCCTCTTGAACCAAGTCGTAGCAGATCTCTACGTCGCTCACATTGCCCTTCACCAAGTACACTGGTATATGCGTGGACGTGGCTTTATGGTTTGGCATCCAAAAATGGACGAATACATGGACAGCTTGGATGCAACCTTGGATGAAGTGAGCGAACGCTTGATCACTCTTGGTGGTGCTCCTTATTCTAGCATGACTGAATTTTTGGAACACAGCAATATTGAAGAACGCCGTGGAACATTTACGAAAAATGTAGAAGAAAGCTTGACACGTGTTCTTGAAATCTTCCATTACCTTGATGGCCTTTACCAAAAAGCTTTGGATGTTACCGACGCTGAAGGCGATGATGTAACCAACGATATCTTTGTTGGGGCTAAAGCAGAACTTGAAAAGAACATTTGGATGGTGGCTGCTGAACTTGGTCAAGAACCAGGATTATAAGATCATAAAAAAATAGAAGCCGTTGGCTTCTATTTTTTTGGTGTTTTTTCTAGTGGGAAAAATTAGTAGAAATATATATAGGAAGGATAAATCCATTCGATGTGAGGTGCGCGTTCTTTAATTTGCTTTTGTATTGTATTAAAATCGGCTCCTTCTGCATTTGAAAAATTTACCTTGTCGAGTAGTTTGTCCTTCTTATCATAAAAATAAAGAAAGCGATCTGTATAAGTAACATCGTTAGCGGAGCTAGTTTTTATTTTGTATTCTATTTTATGGATGTCGCTATATTTCATCTGTAACTGGTTTCGATATGCATTTCCAATGGTATAGATAGCATCATCAGTGATAGTAAGGAGGGGAGGCTCAATTGCTGTCATCCCATTGTAGCAGGCGATAAGTAAGAAGGAAGCGATAGAAAATCCGGTGAATACAAGAAAAAGAAAAAGAAAATCATCATTATTTCTTGAACTTGAAAGCTGAGAGGCTTCGGTATTCCTTGCGGACGTGATTTGATTCTGAGTTGAAGAGTAGTGAAGTTCTTGCCTTGAACTAGAGAAGGTCCCTTGGGGAGTTGATTTTACTTGAGAACCTGATTGGATTGCTTGAAATAGAAAAATTAAAATCATCACGATTATGGGAACGATAGAATAGGAATAAGAAATTTTTTCTTTTTTATATTCTATTTTTTCACTCATAGGTAAACCTCATTTTTTTATATTAGTTGAATCATTTTATCATATTTTTATTACGGGTAGGTAACAAATAAAGCTTGTTTGTACTAATTAAAGGAATTCTTAATCTAACTATAGTTGGAGCGAAATCGAGGCCTATCGCTCCTCTTTTTTTGGTATAGTTAATATGTGATTTTCTGGAAGCGTTCGCAGGTATAAGAAAGCGCTTACAAATTTAATTGTTAATCCTAAGAGGAGGTTTTTATGGGAAAGTCTTTTTTTGAAAAGCGTCCTGTTTTTAGTATTCGTAAGCTCTCAGTTGGAGCTTGTTCTGTTGTGATTGGGCTTTCTGCCTTGGGTCTTTCAAGGGTCCATGCGGAAGAAAAGCCAGCCCTCGAAAGTGAACCGACTTCGATGGAGACACCAAGTGTTGTGAAGGAAAATTCAGAAGCAGAAGTTCCTGAAGCTGGTGCAAGGGTTTCAGAAGCTCCAGCTGTCATCACCCCTACCAGAGCTGAGGAAAAGCCAGCGCCTCAAGGCGAAGGCCAGCCTGTTTCTACTTCATCTGAGCGTGCTACAGGAACGGAAGCAACAGCTGCTCCAGATCAAAATCGTGTAGCGGAGGATATTGTGCAAGATCGAGAACGTGATTTTAATAAAGATTGGTATTTTAAATTAAATGCAGCTCCTGGTGCAGAAGGGCGTCAAGTGGATGTAAAGGATTGGAAAAAATTAGATCTTCCTCATGACTGGTCTATTTTCTTTGATTTCGATCACAACTCTCCTGCTCAAAATGAAGGGGGTCAATTAAACGGAGGGGATGCTTGGTATCGTAAGACCTTCCGTTTGGACGACAAAGATCTAGATAAGAAGGTCCGCTTGGAATTTGGCGGGGTTTATATGGATTCCAAAGTCTATGTAAACGGACAATTCGTTGGTCATTATCCAAATGGCTACAATGCCTTTTCTTATGATATTACTCCTTATTTGAATGCGGATGGAAGCGAGAATACCATCGCCGTTCATGTGGTCAATCAACAACCAAGTAGCCGTTGGTATTCTGGTAGCGGGATTTACCGGGATGTTAAGCTGAGTGTGACGGACAAGGTTCATTTAGCGCAGTATGGGACTACGATTACGACCCCTCAGTTGGAAAAACAGCAAAATGGGGCAGTGGATACAGTGGTGAAGAGCCACATTGTCAACCAGGATGATCAAGCCCATAGTATTTATGCGGAATATGAAATTGTCGATCAAAATGGCCAAGTGGTGAGCGAAAAAACGCGCAGTGAAGCGCAATCTGTTCTAGCAGGTCAAGAGATTAACCTGTCTCATACCCTTCATGTTGAAAAACCAACCCTCTGGGATGTGAAAACGGATCATCCAGCTCTCTATACCTTGTATACACGTGTCTATCGGGATTCGCAGTTGGTAGATGTGCAAAAGGAACGCTTTGGTTATCGCTATCTCAACTGGACGCCAGAAGGTGGCTTCTTCCTCAATGGGGTGGCGACGAAATTCCACGGGGTATCCCTTCACCATGACCACGGGGCTCTTGGAGCTGAGGAAAATTACAAGGCTGAATACCGTCGTCTCAAACAGATGAAGGACATGGGAGTCAATGCCATCCGGACGACTCACAACCCAGCGAGTGAACAAACCTTAAAAATTGCTGCTGAGTTGGGCTTGATGGTCCAAGAAGAAGCCTTTGATACCTGGTATGGTGGCAAGAAACAATACGATTACGGTCGTTTCTTTGAAAAGGATGCCACTCACCCAGAAGCTCGTAAGGGGGATACTTGGTCCGATTACGATCTACGGACCATGGTAGAGCGGGGCAAGAACAATCCAGCCATTGTCATGTGGTCGATCGGTAATGAAGTCGGTGAAGCAGATGGTTCAGACAAATCTGTCGCAACTGTTCGTCGGTTAGTCAAGACCATCAAGGACGTGGATGCAACCCGCTATGTCACCATGGGAGCTGATAAATTCCGCTTTGGTGATGGTTCAGGAGGCCATGAAAAGGTAGCCGCAGAGCTTGATGCGGTTGGTTTCAACTATTCAGAGGCCAACTATGAAAGCTTACGGGCGAAACATCCAAACTGGCTCATTTATGGCTCAGAAACCTCTTCTGCAACGCGGACACGGGGCTCTTACTATCACCCTGAAAGAGAGTGGGTCGGTAGCAACCAAGAAGACCGCCATTATGAACAATCAGACTACGGCAATGACCGGGTTGGTTGGGGTCGGACAGCGACCGCCTCTTGGACCTTTGACCGTGATCATGCCGGCTATGCAGGACAATTTATCTGGACCGGTACGGACTATATCGGCGAGCCAACACCATGGCATAACCAAAATGACACACCTGTAAAAAGTTCTTATTTCGGTATTGTCGATACTGCCGGCCTTCCAAAGAATGATTTTTACCTGTACCAAAGTCAATGGGTATCGGCCGAGAAACATCCAATGGTCCATCTCTTGCCACATTGGAACTGGGACAATCCAGAATTAGCCAATCGTGTCATGGATGAAGAAGGCCGGATTCCTGTTCGGACCTTCTCTAATGCCCACAGTGTGGAATTGATTGTCAATGGGGAATCACAAGGAGTGAAGACCTTTACCAAGAAGACCACAGCTGATGGCCGGACCTACCAAGAAGGGGCAAATCCGGATGAACTCTATCTAGAGTGGTTGGTCCCTTATGTACCAGGTAAAGTGGAAGCTATTGCGCGCAACGAAGCAGGAGAAGTGATCGCGAAAGATCAAGTCGAAACAGCCGGCAAGGCTGCGGGTGTCCGTTTGTTGAAAGAAGAACACGCGATTGCAGCGGACGGCAAAGATTTGACCTATATTACCTACGAAATCGTCGATGAAGAAGGTCGTGTCGTACCAACTGCCAATAATTTGGTACATTTCCATTTGCATGGACAAGGCCAAATTGTCGGTGTCGATAATGGGGAACAAGCCAGCCGTGAACGCTACAAAGCGCAGGAAGATGGCTCATGGCAACGCAGAGCCTTCAACGGCAAAGGGGTTGTGATTGTCAAATCAACTGAGCAGGCGGGTGCCTTTACTCTGTATGCAGACTCAGACCGCTTGCAATCAGACCAAGTCAGCCTCTTTACAGGTAAGAAGGACCAAGCGGAACGCACCGTATTGGGTGTAGAACCCGTTCGACAAAGCGCTTATCTGGGAGAAGAGCCAGCTTTACCAAGTAAGGTCAATGTGGTCTATAGCGATGGCAAGGCCCAAGAAGAAGCCGTTGAGTGGGACAAAGCAGACTATAGTCGTGCAGGCCAAGTTCGTGTGACAGGTCATGTTCAAGGACGCACGGTCGAAGCTCTGGTCGATGTGATCGGCGTGGAACAAGTCCTTCCAGTTATCAAACAAATCCCGCAGGGAGCAGATCTAGCCACGGTGGATAAGGCTGTGCAATTAGTCTTCACCGATGGGACCACTGCCCACTATGAGGTCGATCAATGGACCTTGGAAGCTGGTCAAGAAGATCAGTTGTCCACACCAGGAGCACGCTTGAAGGCGACAGGACTCCTAGGCAATGGGGAAACGGTCCAAGCGACACTAGTGGTTGCAGGAGGAGATGTAGGCAAGGCTAAGAAACCAACGGTTCAGCTAGATGGAGTAGCTCTTCCAAAATTTGGTAGTGGCAACCATACTATTTTCCGTCCGCTGGCTTATGGGCAAGAGCCTGGTCAAGTCACAGCAAGTGCAGAAAATGCTCAAGTGACGGTCCTACAAGCTAATCGCGAAAATGGTTTGAAGGCTCAAATCTTTGTGACTGCTAAGGATACAGGAGCTGTACAGACCTATGTGGTCCAATTCCAAGAAGAAAGTCCACAGATCCAGCGTTTAGAATTGCGTCTGCCAGAAGGACAGGAACTCAAGGAAGACCAAACGGTACCACTTGAAGTCATTGCCCATTACCAAGATGGTAGCCAGGCAAGTCTCAAAGCAGATCAAATCGATGTGAAGACAAGAGCTGGTAGCCAAGGAAAAGCCGTCGCAACCAATAAAGGTTTGGAATTGCGGGAAGCAGGCTTGGTTCATTTAGAAGCCAACTTCCAAGGACAAACGGGAGAAGTCAGCTTTACCATCACACCAAATCCTGAAGAAAAGACGGTTGTGAAGGTGCGTCCTGTACGGATTAGTACAGATCGAAACATTTTGCCAGCTCTTCCAGAGACCGTCTTGGTCGAGTATGATAAGGGATTCCCTAAAGAAAAACGCGTGACCTGGGATGCTGTAACCGCAGATCAAGTCAAGGATTACCATAGCTTTACAGTCACCGGTCATGTAGAGGGTGTGGAAAAAGAAGCCCAAGCTCAAGTGACGGTTGAAGGCATTATCGCTGTAGAAGAAGTCAGCACTACCACTCCAGTCGGAGAAAAACCAGCTCTTCCAGAAAGCGTGCGGACCTATCACTCTAATGGTAAGACCTATACTGCTAAGGTGGCCTGGGATGCGGTCGATCCGCAACTCTTGGCCAAAGAAGGAGAAGTTGTCCTAGCTGGTCGTGTAGAAGGAACGGATCTTCCAACCCGTCTTCATATTCGTGTTTCTAGCACCACAGTCAAGGGAGCCAATGTAGCAGAGCAATGGACAGGATCTGTCTTGCCACTCGCTTTTGCAAGTGACTCTAACGATGCAGATCCAGTTGCTAAGGTTAATGACAAGGTCATCTCCTTTACCGATGCTCCAGCCAATCGTTGGACCAACTGGGGTCGTAACAATGCGGAAGATTCTGTCGGTATCTTGTTTGGGGATTCTGGCATCTTGACCAAGCGAGCAGTGGACAACCTCCATGTTGGTTTCCATGAAGACCACGGCGTTGGGGCTCCAAGTGAATACGTGATTGAGTACTATACAGGGGAACAAATCCCAACTGTTCCAAGCAATCCAAATCGTGTTAAAGATGAAACAGACCATCCATTTAACAATCCAGCCAACTGGAAAGAAGTCAGCAACCTAACCGTTGAAGAACCGGTAGCAGCTGGCAAGATGAATCATTTCAGTTTTGATAAAGTCGACACCTATGCCGTTCGGATCCGTATGAAGACGCCAGAAGGCAAACGTGGAAGCTCTATTTCAGAGATTCAGGTATTTGCCAATAAGGTGGCAGCAGAAGAAAAGAGCCAGTTGACCATTCGCGTCAATGGCGATGTATTGCCAGGTGTCAACCCAAGTGTGACAGATTACTACATCGATGCGCGTGATCGGGCTTATCCACAAGTGGAAGCGACAGCCAGCCATCACGGTCTTGCAACGGTTGTGCCAAGTGTCCATGAAGGGGAGCCAATCCGTGTCATCCATAAAGCGGAAGATGGTACCATCTTACAAGAATACCGCCTCCATCTCACAAGCGATGCAGAAAAACTGAAACAAGCTACCCCAGTAGCAGTGGAAGCAGGTAGCCGTTTTGTGAAAGTTGGTCAAGATCTGGTTCTACCATCTACCGTAGGCGTTTACTTCCAAGGGGATACAGGCTATGAACGCAAGGAACTTACAGTGGACTGGAAGCCTCTACCAGCTGATGCACTTTCTCACGAAGGTAGCTTCACGCTGGAAGGAAAAGTCATTGGCTATGATCTGACAGCTCAGCTGACCGTCCGGGTGTCAGAAAAGACAGGAGAAAACCTCTCTGTGAACCGTGACTACAATGCAGAAGATACCAGGGCATTTGCTAGTGAAACCAATGATCTCGATCCAAATCAAATCGACTATATCGATTACATCAATGATGGTGGCTACAACGAGTACTATCGCTGGACCAACTGGAAGAGAGAACCGGATCAAACTGAAGTATTTGCTGGTCTTATCTTCAAGAAAAATGGTCAAGTAACAGAGCGTTTGGTCAATAAAGTAGCGGTCGACTTCTTTGCGGATCAAGAAACAGGCTTGCCAACGAAAACCGTTCTTGAACGCTATATTGGTCCAGACTTTGAGGTTCCGGATGATTATGGCAATCTGAAGAATCTTCCAGATCATCCATTTAACCAAGCCTCTAACTGGGAAGAAATTCCTTATAGCTTGGATTATGACTTTGAAGCTGGCTATATCTCTAACCTCAGCTTCAATGAAACCAGAACGAAAGCCATCCGTTTAAGAATGGTCCGTGATGAACATCTAAAAGGGATTGGAATCGTTGAATTGAGTGCCTATGCTCCAACAGAAGAGGCCCAGGCAACAACTGATGTCACGATCCAAGTGAATGGCAAAGACCTAGAAGGTTTTAAACCAGATGTGACAGAGTATCATCTAGAGTATGAGGGAGATCGTCCAATCGTTTCAGCACAAGGCAAGAATGGAACAGCCGTTACGGTCGTGGATGCTAAAAGTGCCAATGCCCCTGTGCTTGTCAAGGTTGTCTCAGAAGATGGCAAGCTCGAAAAAGTATATCAACTTTCTCTCTCCGCAAAAGCACCTACAGGCTCAGCCATTCCTGAAGAAGGGGTCAAGAATCTGGTTCATACCAAACCAGAGTTGGTGATTGAGCCAGAAGAGATGGACTTTGAACGCTTAGAACGTCCAAATGCGGAACTTCCAAAAGGTGAGAAACGTGTGGTTCAAGAAGGTCAAAAAGGCCGCAAATTGCGCTTGGTGGAAGTTTCTCAAGAAAATGGTGTGGAAAGCCGGAAGGAACTAGATGCCTTTGTAGAACTAGATCCAGTGGCAGAGATCACAGAGGTGGGCACGAAAGAGGTACTTCCAGATACTCCACAACCAGAGCTGCAACCGCAGCCACAGCCGCAACCGCAACCAGAGCCACAGCCACAACCGCTTCCGAACCCAGAGCGCCCTCATGTCTCAGAAGGACCAGTAGCTACTGCAACTCCTCAAGCATCTCTTGAGGTCAAAGCGGTACGTCAGGAAGGGACAGATGCAGTAGGGAAGGAAGTCGAGAAAACAGCTCAAACGCCAGCAGTTTCGCCTGCTCCAGTTTCCGAAGGAAGGTTGCCAAATACAGGAACGGAAGAAAGCGTCGCAAGCCTCGTTGCTGGAATCCTAGCGGCAGGCCTTGCCAGTGCTGTGCTGGACGATCAGAAAAAAAGAGCCAAAAAGGCCAAGTAAAACAGCTAGAGAAACTAGTAAAAAACGGTGAAAAGTTCACAGGTAAAAAGAAGGAGGATGGGGAAGCCCCACCCTCTTTACCTGGTGACATAAAGGAATGGAATATGGGAAAAAGATTAGTTGATCAGAGAAATCGATTTGGCATTCGTAAACTCTCAGTAGGTGTCTGCTCGGTAGTCGTAGCGACTTGTTTTTTAGGAACTACTACCAGTTACGCAGAGGAACAAGCTGAGAGGAGTGAAACTCGCGAAGAACGGGTTGAAACAAGCAATGCAGGAGATCAAGGAAAGGAGGAGAAAACTGTGAACGAGCACCAAGAACAATCAGAACAGCCCTCAGCAGCTACTAGTGAGAAAGAAAATCGCACAGTCAGTCAAGGGACAGAAGCAAGCCAACCAGCCACTTCTCTAAACGAGGAGACTGAGATTGCGGATTACGGACCACTTCCAAGCAAGGCTCAGATGCAATACCATCGCGAAGAACTAGCAGCCTTCATCCACTTTGGGATGAATACTTACTACGATCGTGAGTGGGGAGATGGGCAAGAAGATCCTTATTATTTCTATCCAGAGCATCTGGATACCGATCAGTGGATCAAAACCCTGAAGGATGCAGGCTTTAAACGGACGATCATGGTCGTCAAGCACCACGATGGCTTTCTCTTGTACCCTTCCAAATACACCGACCATACCATTGCCAAAAGTGGTTGGAAGGAGGGAAAAGGTGATGTCCTAGCCGAGGTTTCTGCTTCTGCCAGCAAGTATGATATGGACATGGGAGTCTATCTCTCTCCTTGGGATGCCCACAGCCCGCTCTACCATGTGGATACAGAGGACCAATACAATGAATACTATCTCAACCAGCTTAAGGAAATCCTTGAAGATCCAAAATATGGGAACAAGGGTAAGTTCGTAGAAGTCTGGATGGATGGAGCGCGTGGCGATGGGGCTCAAAAAGTCACCTATACCTTTAACAAGTGGTTTGAAGCCATTCGCAAGGCCCAAGGGGATATTGCCATCTTCTCAGCTGAGCCGACCAATGTTCGTTGGATTGGAAATGAAAAGGGGATTGCTGGAGATCCTGTTTGGCAAAAGGTCAATCCGGATAAGATTCGCAACAATCCATCCAATAGCTACCTCAATCACGGGGATCCGGAAGGGAAGCAATACTCAGTGGGAGAAGCCGATGTCTCTATTCGCTCCGGCTGGTTCTACCATGACAATCAAGAGCCTAAGTCCTTGCGCGAATTGATGGACATTTACTTCAAATCGGTCGGCCGTGGAACTCCACTCTTGCTCAATATTCCACCCAACCAAGACGGAAAATTTGCGGATGCCGATGTGGCCCGTTTGAAAGAATTCCGTCAGATCTTGGACCAACTCTACAGTGTGAACTATGCGGCAGGAGCTTTGGTAGAAGCTGACTCGACACGACGCAATCCTCTCTACAAGGCCAGCCATTTGACAGATGGTGATGAAAAGACCAGTTGGGCCCCTGCAGATGATGCCAAGACCGGATCTTTTGTCCTGGATCTCGGAAAAGAACAGCATTTTGATGTGGTAGAGCTCAAAGAAACCATCGAGAAAGGCCAACGGATTTCTGGCTTCACCATTGATGTGGCTGTGAATGGCCAATGGGTTCCTTATGGGGCTGGCTCAACTGTAGGATACCGCCGATTGATCAAAGGGCAACCAGTTGATAGTCGCTATATCCGGGTGTCCATCACCGATGCCCAAGCTACTCCAATCTTGAACGGAGTCTCTGTCTATAAGACGCCAGCCAGCATTGAAGAAACTGATGGCTATCCGCTTGGTTTGACTTATCATTCTGACCGGACTGCTGACCGGGCCAATGGTCAGTGGAATGAAGAGGGAGAAGGCGTTCGAGGTACCTCTATGTGGACCAAGGAAAAGGGAGCTTCGGTGACCTATCAGTTTGAAGGCACTAAGGCCTATGTGGTCGCAACTGTCGACCCTGGTCATGGGGAAATGGATGTCTATGTCGATGGCCAAAAGCTAGCGACCGTCAATACCCAAAGTCCAAGCCGCAAACGCAGCCAAAAGGTCTATGAGACACCGGACTTGGCAGCAGGATCCCACACCTTGACCTTGGTCAATAGCAAGGGAGATGCGATCGCAACGGAAGGGATTTATGCCTTCAATAATCAAGAAAAGGGGCTCTTTGAGTTTGCTCAGCCAACCCTAGCTGTTAAGAAAGGCGACCCAGCGCAAGTCGTCGTCAAGAGAAAAGGTGGCTCTAAAGGGAGTGCCAGTCTCAAATTGATCACAGAACCGGGAACAGGGGTTCATGGTAAGGTCTACAAAGATACCAACGTCACCCTTGAGTTCGCAGATGGAGAGACGGAAAAAACAGTCCAAGTTCCAACCCTTGATTTTGCAGGGAAAGCTACCGATGTCTATGACTTTAAGGTCAAATTGCTCCATCCGGATCAAGGAAGCCTGGTCGGCTTTATTCCAGAACTGACAGTCCAAGTGATGAATGAAGACCAGTTGCCAGAAAATCGCAAAGAAGTGGATGACCAAGATCCAAAACTGCATTACAGTGAGGGTTGGCACCACGAGACAGACAATCCAAACTTCTCAAATGGCACAGAATCTTGGTCGAGCTTTAACCAAGTGACCGATGAAGAAGGCAAGAAACACATTGAAGTGACCATTACCTTTAAGGGCACCGGCGTGGAGGTCCGAGGAGTGGTCGATCCAAGTCATGGTCTCTACAGCGTCACCCTAGATGGGAAAGAAATAGCCTTCGAAGAAGGGCGTGGCCATGACTATGAGATTGAAGGCGATCATTACTTCAGTGGCTATGGAGACCAACGCAAACTAGACCAGAGCTTGGTCAATCTGCAAGGCCTAGCAAAAGGTTATCACCAATTACGCTTGCATCTGGATCCTTCTCTCAATGATCCTCAGTCATCTAGAGCCATCCAGGTAGACCGATTTATCCTCTCAGGGAAAGATAGCCAGTTGCTCAGTCAAGAAGAGCTGCAACAGATCATCAGAGAAGGAGTAGAAAAGATCAAGGCTACTTCTCTCGATCGCTTGAAAGCAGATCTCAAACCAACTGTTCAAGGACAATTGACGGACTTGACTCAGTTGTTGGATCAAGAGCGCCCAGATTTGGTTGCTGCAGCCAATCAAGTCGAAGCCCTTGAAACCATCTTAGGAGATGTTCACAATTATGAACCGCTGACGCAGATACGCCCAGATCAAGGTGTTCGGGATTTGATTCTTGAAAAACCAGAACTACTCATCGAAGCGGAGGAGATTCCATTTGAGAGTCAAACACGTGAGAACAAGGACTTGGCCAAGGGCGAAAGCCGGATCCTTCAAGCAGGGAAGGTCGGACGCCGGCTGAAATTGATCGAGGTTCGACAAGAAGAAGGCAAAGAAATTCGGACAGAAGTCGATGCCTTTGTCGAAGTGGATGCCCAGGACCAGATCACAGAAGTCGGGACGAAGGAAGCGGAAAAAAGTCCGTTGATAGCTGATATGCCGACTCCAACCATTCCTGTCACCCCAAGTAAGGTGCAACCAGAAGTTATGACTCTTTCTCAAGCTGAAGACAAAAAAGAAAAAGGAAGACCTGTTCTCTTGCAACCGAAAACCCCAGAAGCAGTTTCTGTTTCGACTTCAGACCATCCGGAAAAAGAAGTGGTTAAAAGTCCTTCTCTACAATCGGAAGGAAAACTTCCTCAAACCGGTACAAAAGAAAGTGGATTGTTTGCTTGGTTAGGCCTTCTTGGTCTAGGATTCTTGGGCGGAGGCGCGAAATTTGCTCGTCGCAAAGAGTAGCTCCTTCTTCGCATAAGAGGTTAGTTCTCACTAGCCTCTTTTGTTTTGCCTTCTTAAGAGATTCCTATTTCCATGGAGTCTTTGCTTTATTTACAGCCGTAAAAATTGTATAATAGTCAAATAAGGTCAATGATGAGAAGGAACACTCCAAGGCCATTTTTTATGGGCCAAAGAGCAGAGCATCCATCTAGAAAAAAACAAGCCAGAAAGGAGCATCATGGCAAATAAGAACACATCTGATAGCATTGAAGCTTATATCAAGGCCTTGCTGGCTCAAGCTGGCATGGCAGAGCTCAAAAGAAGTGAGTTAGCCGATGTCTTTCAGGTCGTACCCAGTCAGATTAACTATGTCATTAAGACCCGCTTTACCGAGAGCCGAGGCTATATTGTAGAGAGCAAGCGCGGTGGTGGGGGCTATATCCGCATTGGCAAGGTCCAGTTTTCAGATCACCATCAGATGCTCCAAGACTTGGCAGCCAATATTGGAGAGACCATCAGCCAGCAGGTCTTCAATGATATCCTCCAGATGCTCTATGAAGAAAAATTATTGACAAGACGTGAGACTCAGCTGTTGCTTGCGACAACCTCCGATGAGGTCCTAGGTCGAGATGCTCTCATTCTACGAGCAAGTATGCTGAAAAAAATCATTCAACAAGTAGATAGAAAAGGAAATACCGACTAGATGAACTATTCAACAGCACTGTTAGAAAGTATAGAAGCGGCCCAAATACTAGCAGGCCACTATCAGGGACATACCTTAGATACTTGGCATCTCCTGACGGCTATGGCCAATAATCCCTATAGCGTGGCAGGTTCTGTACTTAACGATTATCCTATGCAGATCGATGAGTTTCAGGATGCAGCGGAGCATATTACAGGCCAAGCTTTTCAAAGCGACAATCGGTATGAAATCTTCCCATTTTCTTATCGGATGGAAGCCATTATGAAACACGCAAGAGAGATTGCCCAGGTCCTTCATGCCAAGACCTTGGGAACAGAGCATGTGCTCCTCTCTCTTCTAGCAGACCGTGGGACCTTGGCGAGCCAAGTCATGGAGTTTGCCGGCTTTGCCTTTACAGAGCAAGACAAGGGAGTTCCTATTGCCTCCCTTCGAAAGAATCTTGAAGACAAGGCAGGCTGGGACAAGAACGATATCAAAGCCATTCGGAGTCTTTATCGGGCTCAAAACCCTAACCGCCAAACCATGGGAAATATGATGGGCATGCCACCAAGCACCAGTGGAGGTCTTGAAGATTATACCCGTGATTTGACAGAAATGGCGCGTGCAGGCCAGCTTGAGCCTGTGATTGGTCGGGATGTAGAGATTTCACGCATGATCCAAATCCTCAGCCGTAAGACCAAGAACAATCCTGTATTGGTGGGAGAAGCAGGGGTCGGAAAAACCGCTCTTGCCTTAGGTCTGGCCCAGCGGGTCGCTAGTGGCAATGTTCCAGCTGAAATCGCGCAAATGCGTGTCTTAGAATTGGATCTCATGAATGTCGTTGCAGGGACGCGCTTCCGTGGGGACTTCGAAGAGCGGATGAACAATATCATCCAGGACATCGAAGAAGACGGTCACGTGATTCTCTTTATCGATGAACTGCATACTATTATGGGGTCAGGATCCGGTATTGATTCAACCTTAGACGCAGCCAATATTCTAAAACCAGCCCTGGCACGGGGAACCTTGCGTACAGTTGGGGCAACGACTCAAGATGAGTACCAAAAGCATATCGAAAAAGACGCAGCCCTCTCTCGACGTTTTGCGAAAGTCACCATTGAAGAGCCAAGTGTTGCAGATAGCATCCAAATTCTCCAAGGCTTGAAAGAGACCTATCAGGACCACCATCATGTGACCATTACCGATGAAGCGATCGAAACAGCTGTCAAATATGCCCACCGCTATTTGACCAGCCGTCAATTGCCAGATTCAGCTATTGATCTCTTGGATGAAGCGGCAGCTACTGTACAAAACCGCGATTCCAACGGTCACGTAAAAGAATTGTTGACCGCCTTAGACCGGGCCTTGATGGACGGCAAGTGGAAGAAAGCAGCCCAGCTCTTAGAAGTAGAGGCCGCTCCCATTGTCTACAAAAAAGAAGTCACTGACCAAGATGTCTTGGTGACCTTGAGCCAATTATCGGGTATTCCAACTCAAAAACTGACCCAAACCGATGCCAAGAAGTACCTAAACTTAGAAGCAGAATTGCACAAGCGCGTGATTGGTCAAGACCAAGCCGTTTCGAGTATCAGTCGGGCTATTCGACGCAATCAATCGGGGATCCGTAGCAACAAGCGTCCGATCGGTTCTTTCATGTTCCTAGGACCTACCGGTGTCGGAAAAACAGAGCTAGCCAAAGCTTTGGCGGAAGTTCTGTTTGATGATGAATCGGCCCTCATCCGTTTTGATATGAGTGAATACATGGAAAAATTCGCAGCTAGCCGCCTCAACGGAGCTCCTCCAGGCTATGTGGGCTACGAAGAAGGAGGCGAGTTGACCGAGAAAGTCCGCAACAAACCATATTCTGTTCTCTTATTTGATGAGGTGGAAAAAGCCCACCCAGATATTTTCAATGTCCTTTTGCAAGTCTTGGATGACGGAGTCTTAACCGATAGCAAAGGCCGGAAGATTGACTTCTCCAATACCATTATCATCATGACCTCAAACCTGGGAGCTACAGCCCTTCGGGATGATAAGACAGTTGGCTTTGGGGCCAAAGATATCCGCTTTGACCAAGCCAATATGGAAAAACGCATGTTTGAAGAGTTGAAGAAGACCTATCGTCCAGAGTTTATCAACCGGATTGATGAAAAGGTAGTCTTCCATAGCCTATCCAGCGAGGACATGCAGCAGGTGGTGAAAGTCATGGTCAAACCGCTCATCGCGACCTTGGCCGAACAAGGCATGACCCTCAAATTCCAGCCTTCAGCGCTCAAGTTGCTAGCAACCAAAGGCTACGATCCAGAAATGGGAGCTCGCCCACTGCGTCGTGTCTTGCAGACCGAAGTGGAAGATCAACTAGCAGAGCTATTGCTGAAAGGCCAAGCCCAAGAAGGGCAAACCATCAAGGTTGGAACGACAGCCGGAACGATCAAGTTCGAGATTGTCTAGGAGGATGTCATGACGCTTCAGCGATTAACCCGTATTTCGCTTTTGGCGGCCCTTTGTGTCGCTCTACGTCAGGCTTTTGCCCCTTTCCCAAATGTCCAACCTATTTCTGCTATCTTTTTTCTCTTGGTGATATTTGAAGGGTATAGCTTTACTTTTCTTGTGATGATGATCACCATGTTTGTCTCCGCCTTTTTCCTGGGGATGAGCCTGATTGTGTTCTTTCAGATTGTCGCCTTTGGCTGTTTGATGCTCATTTGGCGCATCAGTTACAAGTGGTTGCCCATTGTCCTTCAGATCCTTTTTGTGGGCCTACTGTCCTTTGCTTATGGGGTCTTGATCGATAGTGTTTATGCCTTGATGTACCATATTCCTTGGTGGACCTATGCTTTGGTCAATGGTTTTAGTTTTAACCTTGCCCATGCTCTGTCGACGATCATTTTCTATCCCATTATCTATCAAATCTTTAGGAGATTTTATGTTGAAAAAAACCATTTCTAGCTTGATGACCTTACTTGCAGCTCTTCTTTTAGCGAGTTGCGCTCCGTCTCATAGCACAAACAATCAACCAACAGCTTCTAGCGCAGAAGTTGCCAAGAAAAACGAAATTTCGATTACAATTAGCGTGACGCCAGAAGGTCAAAAAGCGCAATCAAAAACCTTGAAAGTAGCAGAAGAGAGCAACCTCATGAAAGTGCTCAAAGCCAACTACAAGATTGAAGAAAAAAATGGCATGATCACCTCGATTGACGGTCACAGCCAAGACGAATCCAAAGGTCTTTACTGGATGTACAAGATCAATGGCGAAATGGCTCCAAAAGGTGCTGCTGAAACCACCGTTAAAAAAGGGGATAAGATCGAATTCTATCAAGAAGTGTATAAATAATGAGGAGAGAGTGGGACAGAAATCGGTAATTCGTTAGAATTCGATTTCGTCGTCCCACCTCCGCACAGTTGAGTAGGGCTGTAAAAGCTGATGAAATCAGTGT
>JAWGXY010000018.1:0-23369 GCA_032572035.1 Streptococcus parasanguinis | reverse complement strand
AGTAGTCATAGGCATAGACAACCTTGTCGTTGTACCATTTACCATAATCAATTCCTGCTGCTTTCTTAGCAGCTTCTATTTCTCCTTGGTTTTTAAACTTAGCTTTTGAAGGATCGGTAATCCGAAGAACCTCGTGGTTCACATCCAAACCAGAGTCGATGACGGCGACAACCATCCCTTCCCCTTTATAACCTTGCTTCCAGGTTTGGGGAACAGTAATAATTTCGTCACTTTCGATGCTTTGAGGTTTTTCAGCTGCCTCATGGCGATTCGTTGTTTCTGAACTTGTCGCAGTAGCCACTGCTGTTGCTTTTTCTACAGGTTTTTCCGCTACTTCCGGTTTTGTTTCTGGAACAGTAGCTGCCTCTTTCGGAGCTTCTGTTTTTTCAACAAGAGCTGCTTCTGTTGCATTCGTTGTCTTTGCAGCAACTGTTGCTTCTTTTGCAACTTCTACTTTCTCACTAGCAACTGCTGTACTTGCTTCTGTTGCTTGTGAATGCTCTTCTTCAGCAGGTGCCTGTTGAGTAGTGGCTACAAGCTGTGTTCCAGCACTCGTTTGACCCGCTGTTTGTTCTTCTGCACTCGCTTGTGCAGATCCAAATACCAAAACAGCCCCTAATAAAACTGAGGCTACACCAAATTTGTATTTCCTTAATGAAAAACGCTCTTGTCTATTCATAGAAACTCCCCTTTTATTTTAATAGTAACTATTATAACGCAAAATTATCTGAAAATTCATTCAAAAATGAATTGTAACACAATTGTAATATTTACGTATATTACTAATTATTAACTTATTTTAGTTCGGAAATTTTTGACGTTGGCCAGGAAAATATTATAGAACATCTGTTTTTTGTTAGGCCCTTAAAATTATTTCATATTTGAAAGGTTTTTAAAAACCGAGAACGAAACTGTCCTCGGTTTTCATTAATGAATAGAAATTCTCTTTTAAAAATCTTTGGTGTCCGGATCTGGTGCACCTGCTTCAACCGGAAGATGGCGCAGGAGTTCCACATCATCTGCCATCAATTCAAAATCAAAGCAATTTAAATTACTCGCAATCCGCTCAGGCGTAACCGATTTTGGCAAAGGAAGGAAGCCTTCTTGTAAACTCCAAGCTAAAGCTAGTTGAGCAACGGTCTTTCTATATTTACTAGCCATTTCTTTTACTTGTTCATTTTGGAACAACTCCCCTTGACCAAAAGGTCCCCAAGCCTCTAGTAAGATACCATGCTTGCGACTTGCAGCGATGGCTTCGCTTTGGTAAACCCCAGGTGCTAGACGAATTTGGTTCACAGCTGGGATGACCCGAGCTGTTTCAAGGAGCGCTTCCAAATGATGAGGAAGAAAATTGCTAATGCCAATAGCCCGAACCTTACCAACAGCTAGCATATCTTCCATTGCCCGCCAAACCTCAGCATTTCGTTGTTTCCAAGCATCATTTTCTCGAAGAGGTTTTGGATTTGGCCAATGAATCAAATAAAGATCTACATACTCCAAGCCTAGTTTTTCAAGAGACTCTTCCAAAGCAGCTTGAGCATCTTCATAGGTGTGTTGAGTATTCCAAAGTTTGGTGGTAATAAACAGGTCTTCGCGCGCAAGCCCACTGTCTTTAATGGCCCGACCCACACTCTCTTCATTCTGATAAATCGCAGCTGTATCGATATGGCGATAACCTGCTTTTAAAGCAGCTAAGACAGCTTGATAGGCTTCTTCTCCATTCGCTGCTTTCCATGTCCCAAATCCCAATACAGGAATCTCCACCCCATTATTTAAACGATAATGATTCATTTTTTCTTTCCTTTCTTCGATTTCGGTTTCTTAGGCCCTCGAAGCTTGAGCTCTGGCTTAAAAATATTTTTCTTGGTTGGCTCTATCTTCTTGCTATAAAAACTATAGAGTAAAAATGACCCACCAACGATCACAATAAAGATATTTTTTCTTACAATCCCATAGAGCAAGAAAAAAATTCCCATCAATAAAAAACGTATATCAATTGCCTTCATAAGCTACCTCACATTTCAATTCCCATTATAGCATGAAAAGACAGCATTCACAAAATTGCACTACCATCGGTAAACAAAAACCTCTCTAGGTCTGACCTAGAGAGGAAGTGTTCTATCTTCGATTCTTGAATCTAGTTCGTAGCCTGGTAACGTTTGACACCATCGAGATAGGTCGCAACCAGATCCAAATTTTGGTCAAGTACGATGAAGTCCGCATCATACCCTTCGCGAATTTGACCACAAACATCATCAATATGGACTGATTTTGCCGGATTGAGGCTGGCCATCATCACTGCTTCGTGAGGGTTAGCAATCCCCCACTCTACAACATTTTTTAATCCATCTTTCAATTTCAAGATTGAGCCAGCTAGATTACCAGTTGATTTCAAGCGAGCAGTCCCTTCAGCGACCACAACTGGGAATTCCCCAAGCATGTAGTCCCCATCTTCTAAGCCCCCGGCTGTCATACAGTCAGTTATCAAGGCAACATTTTCTTTCCCTTTTTGTTTCATCAGGATATCACACGCTAGAGGATCAACGTGATGGCCATCACAGATCAACTCTGCTGTAGTATGAGGCAACTCATACATAGCACCAACCATACCGAGTTCACGGTGCGTCAAACCACGCATACCATTGTAGGCATGCACCCAGACACTCGCACCTGCATCTACCGCTTTTTTAGCTTCTTCAAAAGTTGCATTGGAGTGTCCCAAAGCAACAGTCACCCCTTCTCCTGTAATGGTCCGAACAAAGTCTTCTACCCCTTCACGCTCAGGAGCAAGGGCAATCTTATTCAACAGACCATTGGCAGCTTTTTGCCAAGTCCGGAATTCTTCCATACTTGGATCCTTCATATAAGATGGGTTTTGAGCTCCCTTGTATTTTTCTGTAAAATAAGGTCCTTCAAAATAAATCCCGCGAATCTTAGCTCCTGTTGCTTCTTTGTATCGTGCACCAATATTTTCAGTTACTGCCAAAAGTTGTTCATAAGAGGAAGTCAAGGTCGTAGGCAAAAAGCTCGTAACCCCTGTACTCAAGAGCCCTTCACTCATGGTATGGAGAGTGCCTTCGATATTGTTATCCATCACATCTACCCCACCAAATCCGTGAATATGGGTATCTACGAGGCCGGGCGCAATACTGTACCCTGAATAATCCAACACATCCGCACCTTCTGGTAAGCTTTCCACATGTTTTCCAAACTTGCCATCAACGAGTTCCAAATAGCCTCCGCGGCGAACCCCATGTGGATAATAAAATTGATCTGCTTTAATATATGTAGACATAAAATCGTCCTTTCCATTGTAGGAACTGTGTTCCATTTATATTCATACATATTATAACGCTTTCACTTCCATTTGTAAATGGTCTAGACCTATTTTTGAATAGAATCCAACAAAAACAGAGTAAGTTTCCTACTTACTCTGTTTGACGTTCATTAAATTTGCTCGATTTGTACTTTTTCAGCCAGATTCATGGCATGGTCTGCAACACGTGTATAGTGAGAAATGATATCAATAAAGTTCACTCCGGCTTGAGGTGTACATTCGCCTTGGTTCAAACGACGAATATGAGTTTTCCGAAGTCTTTTCTCCAACTTTTCAATTGCCTCGTGACGTGCTACCAATTGGTTTGCAAGACTCACATCATTGTTCTCAACAGCTTTTAAGGCATCCTCTACAAATTGATGGGTTTGGTTGTAAATATCTTCCAATTCAGCCAAGGCCGCTTCTGAAAAGACCACTTTCTTACGAATTAAATAATCGGTCAGATTGATCAAGGCTTCCGCGTGATCTCCAATCCGCTCCAAGTCCCGTGAGGAATCTAGGATGTTGGTGAGAACTTCACTTTCTCTCGGACTCAAGGCTTCACTCGACAAACGAATCAAGTAGCGAGTCAAATCATCATCAATGGTATTAATGGCTTCTTCTGTCTTATGTCCCTTTTCAGCTGTTTTTTCATTTTGATGAACAATATAATCATAAGAGAGATTAAAAGCTTTGTCTGCATATCCACCTAAATGAAGCAACTCTTTTTTCGCATTTCCAAGAGCAATCGAAGGCGCTTGGGTGATCAAGTTTTCATCCAAGTAGAGCGGTTCATATTTGACAACCTCATCCTCACCAGGAATCAGCTTGGTCACAAAGTATGCCAAAGCTCCAATGAATGGGAACTGGATGATGGTATTGGTTATATTAAAGGTTCCGTGAGCAAAGGCTATGGTCATTTCTGGGGATAAATGAAGAGTCGTTTCAAACCATTGAATCAAAGAGGTAAACGGAACAAGGAAGACAAGACAGATAATGGTTCCGATAACATTAAAGGCTACATGGGCACCTGCCACACGTTTGGCCGCAATATTAGCTCCCAAGGAAGCAATGATAGCTGTAATGGTCGTTCCGATATTATCACCAAAGAGAACTGGGAGGGCTCCTTTCAGGTCAATCAAATGACTAGCATAGAGATTTTGCAAGATACCAATGGTTGCAGAAGAGGCCTGAATCAAAAGTGTTAAGCCTGATCCAACAAAGACACCCAAGATAGGACTTTTACTTAACTGCACCATATAGTCACGAAAGACTTGCAAATCTTTAAGAGGTTCCATAGCCCCACTCATCAAGTTGAGGGCAAAGAAGATACCACCGACACCAAAAACGATTCGTCCAACATTATTAACCAAACGATTTTTGGTAAAGAAGAGACAAACCGCTCCGATAAAGAGCATGGGAAGAGCGTAGTCTCCTAATTTAAAACCAATGATAAAGGAGGTAATAGTCGTTCCAATATTGGCCCCCATAACAATACCAATAGCTTGACGGAGGGTTAGAAGTCCTGCACTCACCAGACCGACCGTAATCACTGTAACCCCTGAACTCGACTGAATCAAGGCAGTCATCCCAATCCCTACTAGAACCCCTAGAAAGGGATTGCTGGTATATTTATCAATATAGTAGCGAAGACGGTCCCCTGCGGCTTGTTGCAGTCCTTCTCCCATGGTTTTAATACTATAGAGAAAGAGACCCAACCCTCCCAAAAAGTTAAACACAATTTCCTGCCAGTTAATGGACATGATCATTCCTCCAAATATGAGATCATAAATAAAACTCCTCTCCTATTGTAAAGGATAATTTCCAATCACACAAGAGATTTCTGTAAATTTCTATTATTTTTTGAAACCGTTTTTTTCTTTCTGTTTTATTTTCCTCATTTTAAGAGTCAAAAAAAGAAGTTGGAAATTTCCAACTCGAGACTGTAGACAAACTATTCTTTTTTATAAATCTAATAAATTCTATAAAAAGAAATGTTACTCGTTAGAGTGATTCAATCATCTACTGAAACTTTTCGTCGTGAGAAAAGTACCTGAAACTTAATAGTTTCAGGTACTCGGAATTATTGAGACCTTAGGCTCAATAATTAGTCTTGGAACTTCGTAGAAGTTCGCTGACGTCCGTACTCACCTAAGGAAAGTTTCTGAGAAGACTTTGTCTTTCAATCTGGGCGTGGAAATTTCCAACCTCTCTAGTCTTTGTTCAAATTGCGCAACATCTCATCGATCTTATTCCCGTATTCGATGGATTCGTCTTTCACAAAAGTAAGATCTGGAATCTTGTACAATTTCAGATTCCGACCTAATTCACGCTTGATGGTTCCTGTTGCTTTTTCAAGGCCTGTCTGAGCCTTTTGATTGTCTGAAGCCAAATCACTCATAATTGAATAATACACTTTGGCCATAGACAAATCACCTAGCATTTGAACATCCGTAATGGTGACACCTTGAACACGCGGGTCACGGACTTTCTTTTGTAAAATCTCATTGACTTCACGCTTGATTTCCATCCCTACTCGGTCTGTCCGAAAATGACTTGCCATAGGAACTCCTTTCTACTCTGTGTTTAAAAACTAGGAAATCTGAGGAGAGTCCTCTTTTTTCCTAGTCAGCATCTTATTTTTTAATTTCTTCCATGATGTAGGCTTCGATGGTATCATCTGTCTTGATATCATTGTAGCCTTCAATCATCAATCCACCTTCACGACCATTTGTGATCTCTTTGACATCATCTTTGAAGTGTTTCAAGCTTGCAAGAGCTCCGTCATAGATCACGACACCGTCACGAATGACACGGACTTTGGAATCACGTGTAACCTTACCACTAAGGACCATAAATCCACCAATGGTACCCACTTTAGAGACCTTAAAGGTTTCACGAATAACTGCTTCCCCGATGACTTTCTCTTCGAACTCAGGATCCAACATACCTTTCATGGCATCTTCCATTTCTTCAATCACTTTGTAGATGATTGAGTGAAGACGGATTTCTACCTCATCAGCTTCAGCTTGTTGACGTGCTTGTGGAGTAGGACGGACGTTAAATCCGATGATGAAGGCATTTGAAGCTTCTGCAAGGGTCACGTCTGATTCGTTGATGGCACCAACTGCTGAGTGAACGATGGTCACTTTCACACCTTCCACTTCAATCTTTTGAAGAGAAGCAGCAAGAGCTTCAACCGAACCTTGTACATCGGCCTTGATGATGACATTAACGGATTTCACTTCTCCAGCCTTCAAGGTATCAAAGAGATTTTCAAGGCTGACGCGGTTGGTTGCTTGACGTTGTTTCATCAGAGCACGTTTGGCACGTTCTTCACCAGCTGCACGCGCTGATTTTTCATCTTCATAAACCGCGAAGTGGTCACCTGCCATTGGCGCTTCGTTCAAACCAGTGATAGAAACCGGAGTAGATGGTCCTGCAACCTTCACACGACGTCCAAGGTCATTGGTCATGGCACGGACACGTCCAAAGGTATTTCCGACAACGATTGGGTCTTGGACATTCAAGGTACCTTGTTGAACAAGGAGGGTTGCGACCGCACCTTTTCCTTTATCCAAGCGCGCTTCGATAACAGTACCGATGGCACGAACAGTTGGATCTGCTTTAAGTTCTTGGATTTCAGCCACAAGAAGGACCGTTTCCAAGAGTTCATCGATATTTTGGTTGAACTTAGCTGAGATTTCTACAAACTCAGAATCACCACCCCAAGCTGTTGACATAACTCCATGCTCTGCCAATTCACCGATGACACGCTCTGGATTAGCTCCTGGTTTATCAATCTTGTTAATAGCCACAATGATTGGAACATTAGCCGCTTTTGAGTGGTTGATGGCTTCGATAGTCTGTGGCATCACCCCGTCATCTGCCGCTACGACCAAGATGGTAATATCGGTAACAGATGCACCACGCGCCCGCATAGAAGTAAAGGCCGCGTGTCCAGGTGTATCCAAGAAGGTAATCTTCTTGCCATTTTCCACGATTTGATAAGCCCCGATGTGCTGAGTGATTCCTCCCGCTTCACCTGTTGCTACACGTGAATTACGAAGGGTATCCAAAAGGGTAGTTTTACCGTGGTCAACGTGTCCCATGATGGTGACAACTGGTGGACGCTCTACCAACTCATCTGGATTCAAATAACCATCTTCAACGAAGAAGCGTTCGATATCGGCATTGTCCACTTCAACCTTTTTCTTGGCTTCAATTCCATAATCCACCATCAAGAGTTCAATCGTATCTCCATCCAGCGATTGATTTTGAGTCGCCATGACTCCCATCATAAAGAGTTTCTTGACGATTTCAGCCGGTTCACGCTTGATGCGTTTTGCGATTTCGGCAACCGTCATTCCATCCGTATACTCAAATTCACTTGGTAATTCATGGAATTTACGCTCTGTTACTGGTTTTGGAGCATCATTACGGTTGTTCTTTCCTTTTTTATTTTTCTTATTGTTATTCCAGTTACTATTTCTCTGATTTCTCACTTGATTTTGACTATTTCGATTCCTTTGTTGTTTTCTTGGACCATCTTCTTCACGATCAAAATCATCGCGTTTCTTATCTGGTCGCGCTTGTTTCTTCCGACGTGTATCGACTTGAGCTGGAGCAGCAGCAACAGCTGGTTTTGTATGGTTCTCAACAGCTGGCTCCTGTACAGGTGCTTTCACTTCTGGTGCTTCTACCCGTTTCCGGCGCTGTTGACGTTCTTGTTCTGCTTTTGCAGCTTGTTGTTTGTAGCGATCTTCACTTCCACGTGCGTACTCAGCATTTTGTTCAGCTTTCAGTGCTGCTGCACGCGCTTTGAAATCAACTTTTGGTGCCACTTGGGGCTGTGCACCACGTCTTTGATCTGGTCGGTTATTGCGACGCTCAGAACCTTGATTTCGCTGTTCATTTCGCTCTTGTGGTCGTTGATTTCGGTTGTCACCATGACGCTGATTATCTTTGCGATCACGTTTTGGACGATTGTCTTGTTGTTTCCTACGTTCAGCCTGTTCTTTTGCACGCGCTTCTCGTTCCGCTTTAAAGTTACGACTCTTTGGTTTAGCAGCTGGCGTTACTGATTTTGTCTCAGTTGCTCCTTCTTTTTTGACAGGCGCTGCTTCTTTTTTCTCTGCGACAGCCGTTGTCTTGGCAGCCACTTCTGCTACTTTCTTTTCGACTGTTTCTTTTTTCGCTGCAAAGCTCTTGATCAACTTTTCAGCAACATCAGTATCGACACTAGATGCATGACTCTTGACGTCAAAACCTAATTCTTTCGCACGAGTGACGACTTCTTTACTTTCCTTGCCCAATTCTTTGGCAATTTCGTATAATCTTTTCTTAGACAATTGCTGTCCTCCTCTTCTATTCCATAAGAGACCTCATTTTCTTTGAAAATCCAGCATCTACAACAGCGACGACCTTACGAGAACGTCCAATTGCAGTGCTTAATTCTAGTGTTGAAAACACGGTAGATACTTGAACCTCATAATAGTGACCCTTATCTGTCACCTTTTTTGTCAGGTTACTAGCTGCATCATTTGCCAGAAAAACTAATTTTGCTTTTTCTTCCTGGATTGCTTTGATCACGAGTTCTTCTCCAGAAATGAGTTTTCCTGCTCTTTGCGCCAAACCCAACAAATTACTTATCTTTTGCTTATTCAAGGCCTAACTCTCTTCTCTTCACCTTATGATCTACATAAGAGATCAATTCATCATAGAAAGCTTCTTCCACTTCCATATTAAAGCTACGATTAAAAACTTTCTTTTTCTTAGCAAGTGCCGCTTCTTCATTGTCTAGCTTGATGTAAGCACCTCGACCATTGGCTTTGCCAGTTGGATCGATAAAGACTTGTCCTTCTTTATTTTTGACAATGCGGAGCAAATCGCGCTTATCAATAATTTCATTTGAAACGACAGATTTTCTTAAAGGGATTTTTCTTGTTTTTACCATTTTCCCTCCCTCTCTTAATCGACTTGCTCTTCGTCACTTTCTACTTGGTCTTCAAAAGTTTCCTGAGCTGCTTCCATTTCTTCGAACTCACTAGCAGATTTGATATCGATGCGGTAACCAGTCAAATGAGCTGCTAAACGAACGTTTTGACCACGACGACCAATGGCAAGAGATAATTTGTTGTCTGGGACCACAACGAGAGCATGTTTGCTATCTTCATCATCAAAAATAACTTGGTCCACTTCTGCAGGAGCGATCGCATTGTAGATAAATTCAGCTGGATCTGGAACCCATTCGATGACATCGATATTTTCTTCTGTCGGAACCATACGGTCTAATTTTTGATCGTATCGAGCTGGGTGGAACTTGCTGGTAATCTTTTTAATATTCGATCCACCACGACCAACGATAGTCCCAATCGCATCTACGTTTGGGTTATGGCTACGAACCGCAACTTTTGTACGATCTCCAGCTTCACGCGCTACACTCATAATCTCAACAGTTCCATCGTAGACTTCAGGAATTTCTTGTTCCATCAAACGTTTGATCATTTCAGGGTGGCTTCGGCTAACAAAGACATTGACACCACGTGGATTATCTTCTACCTTGTAGACAAATACTTCAATTCGATCATGAGATTGGAATACTTCTCCTGGAATTTGGTCTTGCTTAGACAATTGAGCTTCGATCGAACCAAGATTGACATAGATAAACCGATTGTCAAAGCGCTCCACCGTTCCACTCATGATTTCATTTTCATGTTCTTTATAAGTGTTATAGGTGATGGTGCGCGTTTGCTTACGCATTTTTTCCATGATCGTTTGTTTAGCAGATTGAGCTGCTACACGACCAAATTCAGCTGGTGCTTCTTCAAACTTGATCTTGTCACCCAACTCATAAGCAGAGCTAATGGCCAAGGCATCCTTCAAGCTGATTTCTAAACGGCTATCAAAGACCTCATCGACTACTTCACGAACCGTATAAACACGGAAATCTCCAGTTTTTTCATTGAATTCAATCGCTGCACTTTCTGATTGTCCATAACGACGGCGATAAGCTGAACGCAATGATTCTGTGACTGCTTCGATGATATCTTCTTTTTTGATCCCTTTGTCTTCTTCCAAAATGCGGAAGGCTTCTAGCATTTCTTTACTCATGTTTTTCTTGCCTCTTCTATAAAGGCATCCTTTCTTTCATTCTGTTACAATTTTACAGCCAACCTTGCTTTGGACACAAGGTTATAAGGAATATCCACTGTTTTCTTTCGTGTTTTATCCATATACTCAATGGTCAAAACATCCTCTTCAAAACCTATTAGGTTCCCCTCAAAGACCTTTTGCTTTTCAACAGCCTTGTACAAGCTAATATTGACGTACTTACCAACAGCTCCCTCGAGTGCTTCCTTGGTTTTCAAAGGTCTCTCCAAGCCAGGACTGGTGACTTCTAAAAAGTACTGTTCTGGAAATGGGTCTGGTTTGATTTGATCCAATAGCGGACTGATGATTTCTGTCAAATCCGCTGTATCATTCAGTGTGATTCCTTCTGGTTTGTCTACGAAAATGCTTAAGACGTAGTCACCACCCATTTTGCCATATTCAACATCGACCAATTCAAATGGTTCCTTTATAGCTGGCTGAATCACTTCTGTTACTAAGTCAACAATCGTTGCGATGGTTGCCACCTCCTCATAGATAAGAGGCGAAGATATTTCCCCGCCTCTCCTTTTCTATTCATTTAGTGTATTATAACACGATTCCCCAATGATTGCAAGGAATATGCTAAAACTGTGCTTCTACACGGTAAATGACCTGTCCTTTACTTGAGAACTTTTTCTCATATTCCGTCATGATATTGCCCTCAAAATCACTAGCATGAAGGTCTAGCCAGACTCCCTTCAAAGTCATACCATACTGTGAAAAGCTCACCAAACTGTATTCAAACAAACCTCGGTTGTCTGTTTTAAAGTGAATCTCCCCATGTTCTGGAAGAATTTGCTTGAAGGTATCCAAGAAAGTCTTGTAAGTCAAGCGACGCTTCTCATGACGTTTCTTAGGCCAAGGATCTGAAAAATTCAGATAGAGTCGATCGATTTCTCCATCTTCAAAATAGTTGGTCAAGCTATCTCCATCTACCCAAAGCAATTTAATGTTAGGAACATCAGCTTCTAAGACCTTATCTAAAGCATAACTCAAGACCGATTTTTGAATATCAATTCCGATGTAGTTGATCTCTGGATTGGCCCTGGCCATCCCAGTAATAAAGGCCCCTTTTCCGCTACCCACTTCGATATGAATAGGATGGTCATTCCCAAAAATTTCATGCCACTTTCCCTTGGCATCTTCTGGATTTAGGACCACATATTGCGGATTCGCTTCTAATAATTCAGTCGCTCCCTTGCGATTTCTAACTCTCATATTTCCTTTCCATATTTCAACCGGAAATTGCGCAGAGCATAGATCTCGCGATTGACATTTTCTAAATCATTATTTTCATAGTATTTAGCAATTTGGCACAAGAAAGAGTATTGACCAAACCAATAGAGTTTATCAAATACTTTTTGATTGTACTTGTAGCCATAATAGCCTAACCAATCGCGCCAATTAGAATCTGGGATATAGTGACTCAAGATATGCGCCACATCCAACATCCGGTCTGTCAAACGAACAGAGTCCCAATCGACTAGATAAATCAAGCCGCTCTCTGTCTCAATCCAGTTACTATGACGGACATCCCCGTGGACGATCGTCGCATAATCCTCCCGAAAGGCAGGCACTGTCTTACGTAAATTCTTTACGACTGATTGGATATAGTGGTTCTGACGTAGGGCAATTGGCAACCGGTTGCTCCAAGAATTGAGCAATTCTAATGGAGATTCTACAGGATAGCCAAGTTTTTTCAATTGGGTCATCAAAGGTCTAGAACGGTGCAATCTCGTTAAAATATTGACCACTTGTTTTTTTGACATCCCATTTGGCGTGAGAATTTCCCCATTCAACCATTCTTGGGCACTCATCACATTTCCATCTGGCAATCGTCGACTCCATAATAATTGAGGAGCAATCTGTTCTTTTGCTAGACCCGCAAGGATTGGGGTCGTATTCATTTTTACAAAAACGCGCCCACCATCTGGGTAGGTCCCCATGTAGGCCTTCCCACTCTTCCCAGGAATTGGGGTGAGGCTTAGCTCTTTTTCATTCGAGTCCATCTTTTCCTCCGTAAAAAGTTTCCAATCTATTTTACTAATTTTAACGACTTTCGTCAACCAAGCGCGCCATCTTAAATGGAAGATAGAGTAGGATTAAAGCAACTGTATAAGCCAGTAAGCCTAACAACAGGACTTTATCTGAAATAAAGACCAGGCCAATTCCCCCTTCTATCACCGTTATCATCCCCATGACCAGCTGAATCGTTTTGTTCAACCCTGCCTTTTTACTGCCCTTTTTCATCGGGAAAAGGAGGGTCAAGGGTTGGTAATCAAAAGCACTGTAAAGTCCCAGTAATTGAAAAATAACCAAGTAATTGAGCAAGGCTACAAGGGCAATCACTACGAGAGGTTGAGGAATAAAGATGATAGCGAGAATGGAAAGAGCCAAGAGTCGGAGAGTCATAGAGAAAAGATCTCCATTCCGTAGGAAGGAGCGCATATATAAGTGAAGCCACGTATTGCCATGTGTTTTAGGAAGAAGCCCTAAGAAACCATCCAAGTACGCTCTTCTTTTGACACTGTTGGTAATACCTTTCACCGTTGTAAACAAGGCAAAGAAGCGAAGAATCAATTGTTTCCTTGCATTCTCACGAGCAATGGCCAAGGTCCAATTCAAATTTCCATCTTGGTAGAAACGCGCTTCCTTCCAGCTAAAAACAGCCCTTTTAGCCACCCCTAAGACAAGGATATAAGCTACAATAGCAAGTTTATCCAGCCCTGTTGCCAGAAGAAGAGGCACAAATAATAGAAGGACAAAACTTTGAATCAAAAACCAAAACACAAAAGACTTCTTGGCCTGCCCTTTGATATAACGTTTCACTTCCTCTTCCTTTACCAAAAGGAATAAAGCATCGGGCTTCTCTAAGTAGGTCGCAATAGAGCCTATCGGAACCAAGAGGAGCAAACCAATCATGAGACTCCAGCGGATCAGGCTTGTATCTTTGGGGAGATCTTGTAAGAATTGGCTGTATTGAACCGCCAGAAATCCTATGAAAATCAGCATAAAGAGGACGAAATGATCATTGAGAACATAGCGGCTATATTTTACACATTGAGTTCGAAACGTTTCTTGCCGTTTTTTCATCAACTCTTTCATGCTGTTTCCTCTTCTGTCAAGGTCATGTAGATATCATTTAGACTTGCTTTCTCATCCCCAAAAGTTGAACGCAGCTCGTCCAAGGTCCCTTTTGCTCGGATCTGCCCCTTATGGAGGATCACAAAACCATCACACATCTTTTCAGCCGAATCCAGAACGTGGGTACTCATCAAAATCGATTTTCCTTTTGCTTTCTCATCTGCCAATAACTGAATCAAATCTGCAATCGCAACAGGATCCAATCCCAAAAAGGGTTCATCGACAATATAAAGACTTGGATCCACTGCATAGGCGCAAATAATCATGACCTTTTGCTTCATCCCTTTTGAAAACTGGGTCGGGAACCAATCTAATTTTTCAGCCAAACGGAATCGTTCCAACAAAGGCTGGACGCGCACCATGACCTGATCCATGTCTAAATCATAGGCCATAGCTACGGTCTCGATATGCTCTCGCAAGGTTAATTCTTCATATAGACTAGGGGTTTCTGGAATATAGCCAATTTTTTTACGATAGTCAGTTGGAGCTTCTGGAAGGCTCAGGCCGTCAATCCGTACTTCCCCAGCATAAGGATGCAGGAGACCAATAATTTCATTAATTGTGGTTGACTTCCCAGCTCCATTTAGTCCAATCAAACCAATCAGTTGGCCATCCGGAACTGAAAAACTCACCTCTTTCAGGACAGGGATGTTGACATAGCCCCCTGTCAACTTGTTGATTTCTAACATATTTTCTCCGATTTCTGGTATAATGTTCTTATATTATAACAAAATTTAGTCTAAATGAGGTGTATTTATGGTTGACGATTGTATTTTTTGTAAGATTATAGCTGGCGACATTCCTTCCTCCAAAGTCTATGAGGACGAGGAAGTCCTCGCATTTTTGGACATCTCTCAGGTTACACCCGGTCATACGTTAGTCGTTCCAAAAAAACATGCTCGCAATCTATTAGAGATGGACGAAACCGCCACAGCTCAACTGTTTGCACGTGTTTCTATAGTTGCTAAAAAAGTAGAAGCTGCTACCCAAGCTAAGGGAATGAATATCATCAGCAACATGGAAGAGGTTTCTGGACAAACCGTATTTCACACACATGTCCACATTATCCCTCGCTATTCCGATCAAGATGAGCTTGCCATTTCTTTTACTGAACACGAGCCTAATTTTGAACAACTAGCAGTTCTCGCAGAAACCATCAAAAACAGTTAAAAAGGAGGCCATATGAAACTCAAAAATCTCTTTTGGTTTGCAACAGGAGCTAGCATTAGCTACCACCTAGTAAAAAACCGCAAAGAAATTAAAACAGAGGTGACTGAATCCAGCCAATTGGTCAAGGGAATTCAAGATAACCTAGCAAAAATCCAACGCAATCTGGATATTATCCAAGACCAAAAAACCAATCTTCAAGAATTGGTAACGGATTTCCAATACAAGACCAAACTATTTAGTCAACAAGCAACAGCCTCTCTAAAAGAAATTCAAGACATCTGGCAACCAAGTAAAAACGATTGAGAAAACTCAATCGTTTTTTTCTTATTCTGAAGGTACCGTAGGTGTCACACTGCTCGACTCTGTAGCTGCAGGAGCAACTGGTGTCACTGGTGCAACAGAACTTTGAGGCGTCACCACTCCCGTATCCTGGGTCGATGGTACAACTGGTAGTTGGTTAAACTCTTGGTAAACAGGTGCTTCCTCAGATGATGCCGCTGGCGTATCATTTTGAGAAGAAGCATTCTTCAACTCTTCATCTCCATCTAATAGGTAAGCATTGGTTTTCAATGTTTTGATTTCTTTTAGTCCCAAAGCTTTACGGATGATATTTTGAATTTTCAAGAGATGTTTTGAAGTGACAATCTGATAACTTCCGCCATCTGCTAAGGTGGCATCTTCTCCTTTCAGCTGGTACTGATGAATCGTTGAAAGGGCATCTTTATATCCTAGCAATTGAAGAAGGCTATTACTGTCAAGCGCTATGTTGGTTTGCATATTGTCACTAACAGACTCAATGATTCCTTTGTAGTGACTCAAACTATTGAGACTTAAAACTTTCTCAACAATCTTTTTGATCACTTCACGTTGTCGTTTTTGACGTCCGTAGTCTCCTTCTGGGTCTTGGTAGCGCATGCGTGAATAAACGAGAGCTTGGTCCCCATTAATCTCCTGACGTCCTGGTGCGATCTTAGCCGTATATTCTGGCTCATTTTCCTCGATCGAGATATCGAAGTCAAATGGATTGTTAACCGTGATACCACCAACCTTATCCACTAATTGAACCAATCCCTTCATATTGATCATGACATAGCGGTCAATATGGATATTCAAAAGATCTTGAATGGTCTTAATGGCTAACTTGGCACCGCCTTGAGCATAAGCCGAATTCAATTTTGCTTGGACCGTTTCGCCATCTGAAGTAATATTGGTTAGGATATCTCTTTCCAAGCTCGTCATGGTTGTTTCTTTTGTTTGAGGATTGACAGTCACCAAAATCATGGTATCACTATTTCCGGCCCAAGGATCTTCCCGAGAACCACTACCTGTATCAACCCCCATCAAAAGGATGGTCATCGGCTTGTTTTCTGCAATGACATTGGTCTCATTTCCAAAGCCCTTATAAGTCTTACTGAGAGTCCCAGTCGTTTGGTTTAGGATGGTAAGGCCATAGGCCCCGATCCCAATCACTGTTACCGTCAATAAGCTCAAAAACATCAAAATAATTTTTTTAACCATATAGAATCTCTCTCTAATCTATCAGTTTCCCCATAAGGTAAACATCTAAGAATTCTCCTTCAGCTGAACAAGCTCCACGAGCTTGGCAACCTTCGATCTCAAAACCTAACTTTTTATACAGGTGAACCGCTCGTTCATTGCGCACTTGGACATTCAAGACTAGTTTCCTGAGAACACCGGTCGAGTGCGCCCACTCAATTCCTTCTTCCAACAAGATCTGTCCAAGCCCTTGATTCCAATAAGCTTTTTGAACCACAATAAAGACATCACCAATATGCCGAATGGACCGTTGAGAAGCTGCAGTGATATTTAACAAAGCTGCCAGTTCCTGATCTAGAAATAGCAAGAGGCAAATCCGGTTTTCCGCCATCTCTTGCACCATCAGAAATTGCTCCATGTCTGCTGGAGACATGCCAATCCCAGCTTCATCTAGCGTCATGTAATCTGACTCTTTCCCAACTTGATTTAAGAAATCAACGACAAGAGCCGCATCTGCACTGTCAGCTTGCCGAATTTCTACTGTTACTTCCTTTTCCTTAGTCATCCGTTTTTTCCACCTGCTCAAAGGATGCTAGCAAAGCTTTTGCACGCGCTCCATGAGCTTCAAAAGCTAACTCTCGCCCATCTTCTAATTTTCGGATAAAAATTTTAAGATAAGCATCCGAGAGACTCGGCTCAATCAGCTCTCCCCATTCAATAATGGTAGCACCATTTCCAAATAGAAAATCATCTAAATCAATAGAATCTGGATCATTCCCAATCCGGTAAACATCCAAATGGTATAAAGGCAAGCGACCTTCGTATTCACGAACAATGGTATAGGTCGGGCTTTTAATCATCTGATCAATCCCTAACCCCTTTGCAATTCCTTTGGTAAAGGTCGTTTTTCCTGCCCCTAGATCACCTGATAAAATGATCACGTCTTGCTTTTCTAAGAGTTTTCCTAGCTGTTTTCCTAGAGCGATCAGCTCCGTTTCATTGTGACTAATCATTTCTCTATTATACCAAACTTTTTAAAAATCTGCTCTTTCTTTTAGAAATTGTTCGACTCCGGTTTGTTTTTGAGAAAAAAATCAGGAAATACAGGAAATTCTCCCATTCATTCCCTCAATCCATCTAAAAAGGAATGGGAGACAACTCCCATTCCTTTTTGGTACCTTCCTGATGCTTAATTCAAGGCCATGCTAACGTAGTTTAAAATAAAGAGAACATCTAAAATCCAAATCATGCTGTGCACTTCTTTGGCTTGTCCTTTAACCACTTTCACCAAGCTATAGGTGATAAATCCAGCAGCGATCCCTTGTGTAATCGAGTAGCTGAAGCCCATAAAGATAGAGGTGAAGAAAGCAGGAACTGCTTCTGACATATCTTCCCAATGGATATTTTTCAAGCCACTCAACATCATGATCCCAACAACAATCAAAATTGGGGCTGTAGCAGCGGTCGGTACAATCGCCAACAAAGGACTAAAGAGACTTGAAATAGCAAAACAGATCGCTACAACCAAGGCTGTCAAACCAGTGCGTCCACCAGCTCCAATACCAGCTGCAGATTCAACATACGTCGTTACGTTTGAAGTTCCTGCAATAGCTCCGACTGAAGTCGCTACAAGGTCTGAATAGAGGGCCTTATCTAATTTCGCTGATTGATGGTTTTCCCCATTTGTCGCAACAATCCCAACTTTTTCACCCGTACCGATCAAAGTTCCGATTGTATCAAAAATATCAGTCAAGGAGAAGGCTAAGATGGCCATTAAGGTCTCAGGCAAACGAGACGTATTGGAAATCAAAGAACCCAATCCTTTCGATCCTAAAGCTTGACCAAAGATCGTGCCTAAATCATTAAAGGCAGCTCCTAGATGGTTACTTGCAAAGTCAATTTTAGTGATATCAACAACATGGATGAGAATTCCAAGAACAGTCGTTGCTAAGATGGAAAGGATAATCCCACCTTTAATCCCTTTGACAACAAAGAAAATAGTAATCGCAAGACCAACAAGAGCCAAGAGGACAGCTGGATTGTTAAAATCAACCAATCCAGGAACAGCAGATGCATTTGCTGAGATCGTTGCATTCGCCTTATCTGCTCCTTCTCCGACCACTGTATAGGTATGAGGGTCAATCGTGAATTTCAAAAATCCTGCATTCTTAATTCCAACATAGGCCAAGAAAATCCCGATCCCCGCTGAAATAGCAGAGCGAAGAGCTGTCGGAATCGATTCGATGATCATCTTCCGAACATTTGTCAATGTGATAATCAATGAAATCACTCCACAAATGAAGACCATCCCCAAAGCTTCCTGCCATGAGTAGCCCATACCAAATACAACGGTAAAGGTAAAGAAGGCATTCAAGCCCATCCCAGGTGCTTGTGCATAAGGTAAATTGGCATAAAAAGCCATCATCAAGGTCCCGACAACGGATCCAATAATCGTTGCAAGGAAGACTCCTTGAGCTGGCATACCTGTTTGTGACAACATTTGAGGGTTTACGAAGAGGATATAACTCATCGCAAAAAAGGTTGTCAAACCAGCAAGAACCTCTGTTCGAACAGTGGTTCCATGTTCTGAAAGTTTAAAAAACTTATCCATTTCAGAATAAACTCCTTTTTCATCATTCTCGCTCCCAATCAATTTGCGAACGTTATTTCTATTTTACCAAAAGATCTTTCGCCTTTCAAGAAATCCTACTTCTCTTCTCGATTTTTGAGCGCTTTTCCGATTTTTCTGATATAATGGTCTCATTCTTCTCGAAAGGAACTGAAATATGCATAAAAAGATGATCGCTCTAGATCTAGACGGCACTCTCTTAAATTCCGAAAGCAAATTGAGCGACTTTACCATTGATACGATAAAAAAAATTAGTGCTCTTGGCCATAAAGTCATTATTACAACAGGCCGCCCCTACCGTATGGCACATACCTATTACAAACAACTAGAGCTAGATACTCCGATGATCAATTTTAACGGCTCCCTTACGCATCTACCTGAGAAAAAATGGGGGGATGAACAATGTTTGACTTTAGATAAAAAATACCTGCTAGATATGGTCGCTAACCGGGATACCATCCAAGCGGACTTTATAGCAGGCGAATACCGCAATAAATTCTTTATTACCGATCCAAATGAGCACGTTGCAGACCCTAAATTATTCGGTATTGAATCTTTCCAACCAGAAAATCAATTCAATCCCGAGCGGGTAACGAGCGACCCAAACTGTATCCTCTTTCAAACGAAAGCGGAAGACAAATATGCTCTGGCAGATGAAATGAATCGGCATTATGACTACAATCTGTCTATAAATACTTGGGGGGGTCCCTTAAATATTCTGGAATGCAATCCCAAAAATGTGACCAAAGCATCTGCTCTGACCTACCTTCTAGATAAACTCAATATGGATCAGAAGGATTTGATTGCCTTTGGAGACGAGCACAACGATACCGACATGCTAGCTCTTGCTGGTCATGGATACGCCATGAAAAACGCGAGCTCTGTCCTACTTCCTTACGCGGATTCCGTCACAGATTTTACCAATAATGAGGACGGTGTCGCGCGCCAACTCATTCAATTATTCTTATAATAGGAACAGACATGAGCTATCCCTTATGTCTTTTTCTATCCTAAATACTTAATCGGTTAATCAATACCCTCCTATTTTTACATTTTTTTCATTGCCTTGCCATCTCGTTTGTGATATTATTAACATAGTTATTAAAGAAGCGCTTTCAAAAAACTAAATCGCTTCTCGTTCACTTAAGGAGGAACAAAATGAAAGCTGTTGTTGTAAATCCAGAAGGTACTGGTGTTGAAATCGTTGCAAACAAAGACATGCGTCCACTTGAAACAGGGGAAGCACTTGTTCAAATCGAATACTGTGGTGTCTGCCACACTGACTTGCACGTTGCTCACGGGGACTTCGGTAAAGTTCCAGGCCGTGTTCTTGGACACGAAGGAATCGGTATTGTTAAAGAAGTTGCTCCAGATGTCAAGAGCCTAAAAGTTGGGGATCGTGTCAGTGTCGCATGGTTCTTCGAAGGATGTGGAACTTGTGAATACTGTACAACTGGTCGCGAAACTCTTTGCCGTACTGTAAAAAATGCTGGTTACTCTGTTGATGGAGGAATGGCTGAACAATGTATCGTTACTGCAGATTACGCAGTGAAAGTACCTGAAGGATTAGATCCAGCCCAAGCTTCTTCTATTACGTGTGCAGGTGTTACAACTTACAAAGCCATCAAAGAAGCCAAAGCTGAACCAGGACAATGGATCGTTATCTATGGAGCTGGTGGACTAGGAAACTTGGCTGTTCAATATGCTAAGAAAGTCTTCAACGCACATGTCATCGCTGTCGATATCAACAATGATAAACTAGAATTGGCAAAAGAAGTTGGTGCAGACTTTGTCATCAACGGTCGCGAAGTTGAAGATGTCCCAGGATTGATCAAAGAAAAAACAAATGGTGGAGCTCACTCTGCTGTCGTAACAGCTGTTTCTAAAGTAGCTTTCAACCAAGCAGTAGATTCTGTTCGTGCAGGTGGCCGCGTGATCGCAGTTGGTCTTCCTTCTGAAATGATGGACCTCAGCATTGTGAAAACGGTATTAGATGGTATCCAAGTCATTGGTTCTCTTGTAGGAACTCGTAAAGACTTGGAAGAAGCCTTCCAATTTGGTGCAGAAGGCTTGGTAGTCCCTGTCGTTCAAAAACGTCCAGTAGAAGATGCAGTCAAAGTCTTTGACGAAATGGAAGCTGGAACCATTCAAGGACGTATGGTACTTGACTTTACCAACTAACTAACTAACTGAACCTACCAGACTAGCTCAACTGGGCTAGTCTTTTTTGAGTGCTCTCAATCACTCTATTTTACAATTTATTATAGATTTATTTTTTATTTTTGGGGATATAGATCGATTGTTGGAATATTTTTATTGAGAACAAAATCCTATAAAACATATTATTATTGATTTTTTAAGCATCAACAAGTAATAAACAAAATTCATTCAAGAGCATTCTTTTTCTATCTAACGATAATTTAATATAATAAATTAATGTTTTTACATCGAGATTTTGATAGAAAAATTGACTTAAGTGTGGAAACGATTTATAATAAAGTAGCTTAAAGTTTTCTTAAACTGAAAGTCAAACAAATTTTATAAGGAGGAATGTCAATAATGAGTATTGGTATCATTATTGCTAGCCACGGTGAATTTGCAGCTGGAATCCACCAATCCGGCTCGATGATCTTTGGGGATCAAGAGAAAGTTCAAGTGGTTACGTTCATGCCAAGTGAAGGCCCGGATGATCTCTATGCTAAATTCAATGCAGCTGTTGCCGCATTTGATGCAGAAGATGAAGTCTTGGTTTTGGCTGACCTTTGGAGTGGTTCTCCATTTAACCAAGCAAGTCGCGTCATGGGAGAAAATCCAGATCGTAAATTTGCGATCATTACAGGATTAAACCTTCCGATGTTGATTCAAGCTTATACAGAACGTTTGATGGATGCAAATGCCGGCGTTGATAAAGTCGCTGCAAACATCATTAAGGAAGCAAAAGACGGTGTCAAAGCTCTTCCAGAAGAATTGAATCCTGTTGAAGAAGCTAGTACAGCCGCTGCTGCTCCTGTAGCCCAAGCTGCTATTCCAGAAGGAACAGTTATCGGAGATGGAAAACTCAAGATTAACCTTGCCCGCTTAGATACACGTCTTCTTCATGGACAAGTCGCAACTGCTTGGACACCTGATTCAAAAGCCGATCGGATCATTGTTGCTTCAGATTCTGTTGCCAAAGATGAACTCCGTAAGGAATTGATCAAACAAGCGGCACCAAATGGTGTGAAAGCAAACGTTGTCCCAATTCAAAAATTGATCGACGTTGCAAAAGATCCACGTTTTGGAAATACCCATGCTTTGATCTTATTTGAAACACCTCAAGATGCTCTTCGCGCCATCGAAGGTGGTGTTCCGATTAAAACCTTGAACGTTGGTTCAATGGCCCACTCAACTGGTAAAACCATGGTGAACAATGTGTTGTCAATGGATAAAGATGACGTGGCTACATTTGAAAAAATGCGTGATCTTGGAGTTGAATTTGACGTCCGTAAAGTGCCAAATGACTCTAAGAAAGATTTGTTTGACTTAATTAACAAAGCTAACGTTCAATAATCGATTACTTACGAAAGGATTTTAAACATGTCTATTATTTCTATGGTATTAGTGGTCGTTGTTGCCTTCTTAGCAGGTCTTGAAGGTATCCTTGACCAATTCCAATTCCACCAACCCCTTGTTGCTTGTACCTTAATCGGTTTGGTAACAGGTAACTTGACTGCTGGCATTATGCTTGGTGGTTCACTTCAATTTATTGCACTTGGCTGGGCAAACATTGGTGCCGCAGTTGCACCCGATGCTGCCCTTGCATCTGTCGCTGCTGCCATCATCATGGTACTTGGGGGAGACTTCAGTACAAAAGGAATCGCTGTCGCTCAAGGTGTCGCTATTCCACTTGCAGTTGCTGGTCTTTTCTTGACCATGATCGTCCGTACCCTTTCCGTTGGTTTGGTTCACACTGCCGACGCTGCTGCTAGAAAAGGGGATATCAAAGGTGTAGAACGCGCTCACTTTGTGGCCCTTCTTCTTCAAGGTCTTCGTATCGCCATTCCTGCAGCCCTCTTGTTGATGATTCCTGCTGAAACTGTCAAAACTGCTCTTGAACAAATGCCAAAATGGCTCTCTGATGGAATGCAAATCGGTGGTGGTATGGTTGTAGCCGTTGGTTATGCCATGGTTATCAACATGATGGCGAGCCGTGAAGTATGGCCATTCTTTGCCATCGGTTTTGCTCTTGCAGCTGTTAGCCAATTGACCTTGATCGCCCTTGGAGCAATTGGTGTTTCCCTTGCCTTGATCTACCTTACTCTTTCTAAGAAAGGTGGCAATGGAGGTGGCGGTGCCGCTACTTCTAACGATCCAATTGGCGACATTCTCGAAGACTATTAAGAAAGGTGTGACACTATCATGACTGAAAAATTACAATTATCTAAATCAGATCGTCAAAAAGTTTGGTGGCGTTCAACCTTC
>JAWGXY010000017.1:0-23830 GCA_032572035.1 Streptococcus parasanguinis | reverse complement strand
GTAATCGATTTTCATCATCCTTCTCCTACTCTAACTCAGATAAATTCGAGATGCATTGTTTGCTCAGTCATCATGGACTGCACTTCCTCGACAAGTTTATCAATCTCGTTCTGTGTGATACGAATGTGGTTGAATGATGCCTCACAATTCTGTATACTTGACCTATATACAGTAAAACTTCCATCAATCAACAATTCTCCCTTTTGCTTTTAAAACATTACCATTTTCATAATCAAAAGTGATGATAGACCTTGGACTAGAAATTTTCATTTTCCTTCCTTTTCTTATATCCCTTTTAGACTAAACTTGCAGAGCACTCATAATCTTCTTAATTTGGTATTCCAACATGATAGAATTACCTTAAAAGACAATGTTACGTTTTCCACTATTATACCATACAAGAACTTTCCCCAAGAACCATCCTTGCATAAACCAACAAAAAAAACACTGAAGATTCAGTGTTCTTTTCTATTTATGTCCCCTGCCGGAATCGAACCAGCAACTACTCCTTAGGAGGGAGTTGTTATATCCATTGAACTAAGGGGACCGATAAAAAAAGAAGCGAGATCACTCCCGCCTCCTTGTTCGTCTTAACGACGGATTTCTTTAATACGAGCTGCTTTACCTTGCAATGCACGAAGGTAGTACAATTTCGCACGACGTACTTTACCGTAACGTACAACTTCAATCTTTTCTACACGTGGAGTGTGTACTGGGAATGTACGTTCAACACCGACACCGTTAGAGATTTTACGAACAGTGTACATTTCAGTGTGTCCTTGACCTTTACGAGCGATAACAACGCCTTCAAAGATCTGGATACGTTCACGAGATCCTTCGACAACTTTCGCGTGTACACGAACAGTGTCACCAGGACGGAATGCAGGGATATCAGTACGAAGTTGACCTTCAGTCAAGCTTTGGATTAATGGATTCATTTTATTCTCCTATCTTCGTCAATCTTGAGGGACCTCCCTCAGCGGATAAACTGTATTTTTGTGCTTCCATTACGCACAGAAACTATCATATCAGATAATTTCAGGTTTGTAAAGCTCTTTTCTCTACTTTTTCGCAACTTTTTGTCCGGAATAAATGCTCCACTCTTTTGGTAGGCAATAGGCGATGGCGCAAGCAATGACAAAGAATGGCAGGTTGGCATAGCCAAAGACTTCTCCTCCGATCAAGATCGGTGCGAGCAAGGTCGTCGTCGCACTGCCAAAGACACTGGCATATCCGATAGCAGCCACGACTAAGACTGGAAGACCTAGCATAGGAGCAAGGAAGACTCCAAGCGTAGCTCCGATCGCAAAGAGCGGGGTCACTTCTCCCCCTTGGTATCCAGCAGAGATGGTCACTACGGTAAAGAGGAGCTTCAAGATCCAGTCATAACTCTGCGCACTGCCCTGATGAAAAGCCATATCAATCAGATTGGTTCCAAGACCACTGTATGTTCCGACCTTGGTCAGCTGGAGGGTTAAGAGGACCAAACTAAGTCCAGCCCCTATAAGCGCAATCCGGATATAAGGATTAGGTAAGACTTGAGCGACTGTTTTCTTCAACCATGAAAGGCTAACAGCAAAGAGTTTCCCAGCGAGACCAAAAGCTAGGCCAAGAAGGGCAACTTTGATCAAGGTCTCTGGTGTCCAGCTCAGCGTTTCTTTTAGTGGCACAGCAAATTTCTCCAAGCCAAGGGCATGAGAGGTGAAGCTAGCCACGATTGAGGCAATGAGCGCTGGATAGAGAGCCATCAACTGCAACTCCCCAACTGTCAAGACTTCAAGAGCAAAGAAGGTTGCTGCCAGTGGCGTCTGAAAGAGACCCGCAAAACCGGCTGCCATCCCGGTCATGAGAAAGATACGCGAAGCATCTGGAATCTTGATATGACGCGCAAAACGATGCGAAAGGGTCGCTCCGATCTGGACCGCTACGCCTTCCCGACCGACCGAACCACCAAAGAGGTGGCTCATCCAGGTCGTCAGCATGATCAAAGGCACCAAGACCAAGGGGATTTTCTCCTCACGCGCGTGTCCGACATCAAAGATGAGGCCCATCCCTTTTGAAGCCTTGCCACCAAAACGTTTATAAAGATAAACAATGACAAGCCCCGCTAAGGCCAGAAAAAGAATCAAAGGCCAATGCTGGCTTCGGACATCTCCAATCAGGAGCAATCCTTGACCAAAAATCATGTCAATGGCACCAACCAAGAGACCAATGAAAAGCGCCATCCCTGTTAGGACCACATACTGTTGTACTTTTTGCTTGATAGATAGACTAGTCACGCGCCCTCACCTCCTCTTGGAAGTCTCTCGAGCGCTTCATCATATCTTGAAACTGAGCTTGAATAGTCGCCCGATACTGCTCCTCCGTCACGAGAGAGCCGACTTTCTCAAGTACTTCTCTCTCCCTTCTCTGATCGAGCACAGGTAAACTCTGTTGCTCCTTATATTCTACAATTTGACCGACACAGACCATCCGTCTTTCCAGTAAGGCTACTAGCTCTTGATCGATCTTGTCAATGTCCTTACGAATCTGATCTAAATCCATGTGTCTCCTCTTTATTTTGGATATAAATCGAGGCTGTAATCCATCGATCCAGCCTCATTGTCATTAATTTGCTTTTGCTACAAGTTCTTCTGCAAAGGCTTCTAATTTTTCAATGTCTTCGTCTTCTGCAGACAAATCAACTTTGACACACTCAGAACCTTTTTCAGCACCAGTCGCAGCGAAGCAACGGTCGAAATCATCAACTGCTTTACAGAATTCATCGTAGAAGGTATCACCTGATCCTACCACACCGTAAAGTTTGCCTTTGAGATCAAGGCCAGCCAAATCTTCGTAGAAATCTTGGATCTCATCTGGAAGCTCTCCATCACCGTATGTATAAGTCGCTACCACTGCGATATCTGCTTCAAGGAAGTCCTCCGCATCCACAGTTGTACACTCATCCACATCTACTTCGACACCAAGATCACGGAATTTGTCCGCTACGATATCAGCAATTTCTTCAGTATTTCCAGTCATACTAGCAAAAACAATCTTCGCTACAGTCATAATTTCCTCCCAAAAGCTATTTCCCGTATTATACCACTTTTTCAAGCATTTTGCACGAAACCTTTCCCGATAAGCTGAAAGAAGGGACACGTTTCAAGAATTTGGACCGATTCAACCTAATCACCCTCATTTTCTTCTTGAATTGCTTTAATAGTTCAATTATTATCTGTTTTCCTTCTCCAACTCGTACTCCTCTTTAATATCTTTAATACGCTGGATTTCTTCATCTAGTTTTTTATTAAATTCAGATTCAGTCTTATATGGATATGAAAAACGGCTCCAGGTATACCACTTCAACCCATCTTTACCTTTAAAATACCATTCAAGTTTGATCGGTAAATAATCTTGATTATAGGTGATCCGAACTTTGGAAAATTGATTCTTTTCATTTAAAACTTTGGCTTCAAAATCAGGTGTCTTCCCTTCCTTCACTAGAGATTTAGTAATCAACGATTTCGGATCTCGCTCAATAACAAAGTTTGATTTTTCGATCTCTTCTCTCGAAACTTTTAAGTTCAAAATTGCGGAAGTAATATTTCGGTATAAGTCTCTATGATACCTATCGGATGGTTTTTCGTCCGAATAACTGCCATATTTTTTCCCATTTTTTACTACTACTTGAGTTTTACTATAAGAATTATTGCTCCTCAAGTCATAGCCATTCTCAAAATAAGATCGATATAAATTTTCATCGCCCGAATCATCCACAACAATAAACCGCTGTTGTTCTAATATCGATTTTGAATTTTCTTGAATCTTGCCTCTGCGGAATGCAATGAAAACACCAGCAACAACTACTAGAGACAAAGCAACTAGAAAGACTTTCGAACTGAATCCTCTCTGTTTAATTTCTTTCATCATATCCATCACATTCTAGCAAAATATACATCCAAAGTGAAGTGTTAAACTATTCAAAAAGCTGAGACATATGTAAGCTCAGCTTTATCTCAAAACTAGGTTAATCTTCCTCATTTTCCTCTTGAATTTCTTTAATATTTTCGATTTCTTCATCCAGCTTTTTATCAAAATCAGACTTATTTTTGAAGGGATAAGAATAGGTGCGCCAAGTGTACCATTTTAGTCCTTCTTCACCCTTATAGTACCACTCAATTTTTGTTGGTAGAAATTCTTTGTTGTAGGTGATACGGACTTTGGAAAACTGACTATCCTTGATAGAATATCTACCTTCAAATTCAGGCGGTTGTTTTTCTTCTAATATTTTTTTATTGATGAATGAATCAGTTGAACGAGTAATTTGATAGTTGGAATCTTTTATATCTTTAATATTCATTTGGTGATTTAAAAGTGCTGAAGTGAGCTCAATATCCAAAGCTCTTTTATAATACTCCGCAGCACTATATTCCTGACTACCACCATACAATTTATTATTTTTTATTGCAGCTCCATGGTAATAAAAAAATTCTTTTTCTTTTAAATCAAAACCCGCACTGATTGATTCCTTGTTATCATCACCAGACAAGATGTGTGTCTCTATAAACCTTTGCTTCTCTATAATAGACTTTGAATTCTCTTGAGTCTTACCCCTTTGGACAACTAAAAAAATACTAGCTATAGTAAGCAATAAAAGAATTAACAATAGGAAAGATTTTAGACTGAATAATCTCTTTTTAATGAATTTCATATATCTCTCATTCTAGCAAAATATCCATCTAAAAGGAAGTGTCTTCCTAACAATAAAGCTGAGCCTTTACTATGCTCAGCTTTATTTCAAATCTGGTTTAATCACCCTTGTTCTCTTCTCGAATCTCTTTAATAGTTTCAATTTCTTCATCCAATTTCTTATCAAATTCAGACTTATTTTTAAATGGGTAGGAGTACGTACGCCAAGTGTACCATTTTAGCCCTCCTTCACCCTTATAATACCACTCAATTTTTGTCGGTAAGAATTCTTTGTTGTAGGTGATGCGGACTTTGGAGAATTGACTATCCTTGATAGAATATCTACCTTCAAATTCTGGCGGATATTCCTCTTTCAATAATTCTTTATTTACTAAAGAATCTGGTGAGCGTGTAATTTGATAATTATTCTTTTTGATTTCATCTGGTGAAATTTTCAGATTAACTAAAATGGATGATATTTCTCTGTTAAAAGAACGTTGGTACATTTCTTTAGTTCCATAATTTCCATAACCACCATATAATTTATTCTTCTCAATAACTGCAAAATACGAATTGTACAATTCCTTATCTTTTAAATCAAATCCTACTCCAGTACTCCACTCTTTTCCCCAGTCATTTTTATCTTGTACCAAAACAAATCTCTGTTTCTGTAAAATATCATACGCACTACTGGTGGTCTTTCGGATAGAATTGACTTTGAGTATAGTCATAATAGCCAGTATTATTATCAGCACTGCCATTAAGAGATTTCTTAAATTTATTATACTCTTCCACTTTTTCTTCTTCTGACATTCCTTTTGTATTTCGTTGCCATGCTTCATAATCTTGATTTCCTTTCCTTGCTATATCCGCAAATTTCCCCTTTTGACCTGTATCTTCATCTACTTCACCTAAATCGAGTTCATATTTAAATATTTTTTTAGCACGTGCACGAGTAGCTGGCTCTGGCGTATTCATATCAAGCTTATCATGTTTCCCTTTATAAAACTCTGTAACATCGGAATTTTGACCTGTTGAGGGACCATAGTTAAAAGACTCTGTATTGGCGATTTCTCTTAATTCTTCATTAGAATATTTTCCTGGATTGGAATCATAGCGACCATCTGCTAGTTTATGATTGTCATAGGCATCCCATTGACTCTCAAACTCGCCGGTATCTAAATTCACAATAAACTCCACCATCCGCGCATTGTTCAAATCTTTTCCTTTAGCTGAATTGCCCTGAGGGACTTGAACTTTCATATTATAGGGACGTTTGAAGCCATCTTTTGGATTAAAGCGATTATGGTAGTTAGAGCCAGTTGTGTAATCAAATTCAATATTATTTTCTTTACCATATGCTAACAGTTTTTCGTAATCATTCGCGCCATCGTAGTGACTCCGAATATAGTAAATTGCTTTGCGATCCAAATAGTAGCGGAAGAAAAACATGTTTTATTGGTTTCATTCTAACAAAATATCTATCCAATGTAAAACCGCTTCCACAGCTCCTGATTAGTGATAAATGCTTGCTGGATGGGCCTTTCTTATGTTAAAATTGACAGAGAAAATGAGGTAATGTATGAACGTAATGAATGAAATTCTTGAAAAGATTCAAGCTTATGACACGATTATTATCCACCGTCATCAGAATCCGGATCCGGATGCGATTGGTAGCCAGGTGGGCATGCGGGATCTCCTGCGTGCGCACTTCCCTCAAAAACGAGTCTTGGCAACTGGCTATGATGAACCAACCTTGACTTGGCTTGCTGAGATGGATACTGTCAGCGATGAGGACTATGCTGGAGCTTTGGTGATTGTCTGTGACACGGCCAATACTCCCCGCATCGATGACAAGCGCTATACGAATGGTGATTTCCTGATTAAGATCGACCACCACCCAAATGACGATGCATATGGGGATCTGCTCTGGGTTGATACTGAGTCTAGCTCTACCAGTGAGTTGATCGCACTTTTTTCTAAGGAATTGGATCTCGAACTTCCTGTTAGTGCTGCGCGTCTTCTCTATGCTGGGATTGTCGGCGATACTGGTCGCTTCCTTTATCCTGCTACTTCGACTCGGACCTTTGAGATCGCTGCCTATCTTCGTAGCATTCCCTTTGATTTTACAGCACTTGCTCGTCAGATGGATACGATCAACCTTAAGACAGCCAAGCTTCAAGGCTATGTCTATGACCATCTTGAGATCGATGAACATGGCGCTGCGCGTGTGACCTTGACACAAGAGCTCTTGAAGAAATTCGATCTACGTGATTCAGAGACTGCTGCAATTGTCGGAGCTCCTGGACGAATCGATACCGTGTCTGTTTGGGCTATCTTTGTCGAGCAGGCCGACGGTCACTTCCGAGTCCGGATGCGTAGCAAACGAAAAGTGATCAACGAAATTGCCAAACGACATAATGGTGGTGGCCATCCACTAGCGAGTGGAGCCAACTCCTACTCCCTCGAAGAAAACGACCAAATCTACAAAGAGCTACAAGAAGTGGCTCGCACGAACGAAGGCTGAGAATGGATTCTCAGCCTTTTTATCGTTTTTCTGGGGTTTTCAATTCAAGAACCTTATGGTAAAATAAATCTATTAAATTTTTAAGGAGGCTTTTTATGGAAAAAAATCGTTTGTTTATCGTTATCTCTTCTGCAGCGGCGATTCTTGGATCATTCTTACCTTGGGGTACTTATTCGATGGGTATAGTTGGATCAGGTAGTATTAGTGGTCTTGAAGTACATTCTTGGATTGTTATCCTTCTTGCAATTGGCTCCATCATTCTTGCTTGCTTAAACAACGTAAACACACCAATGTCTAAAGATTTCGCAATGGGTGTTATTGTAGCGGGAGCATTCTCAACTATCTTTACACTATATCGCACTATTAATTTTGGTGATGTTACTATAAGGATTGGTGATTATGGCTTTTCAATCGGATTTGGTTTGATCCTCACTTTAATCGCAAGCATCGCTATGGTTGTGACTGGTCTCTTGGCGATGTCTGGTGGTAAAATCACTAAAGGAACATTCGAAGAGCTTGCTGAATCAGGTAAAGGATTTGCCCAATCAGTTGGACGCGTCACATCTTCTACTGTAAAAACTGCTGTAAATGAAATCAAAAAAGAATCACACGAACACACTGAGGGACAAGCTGATCAACCAGTGGAAGCACCAAAAGATCCAAATCAATCTGAACAATAATAAGATCATTATCGCCTTGGTCCTGCCAGGGTGATTTTTTTGATCATTAATTTAAATAAAATTAGTGAAAATACTTGTCAAGATCCTGGAAATTTGGTACACTAGTTTAGTAACAATCTATGGCTCGGAAAGAGACCATGGCAGAAAGGAAATATTGCAAAATGAAAAAAGATATCCATCCAGAATATCGCCCTGTTGTCTTCATGGACACTACTACTGGTTACAAGTTCCTCAGCGGTTCAACTAAGTACTCTAGCGAAACAGTTGAATTCGAAGGTGAAACTTACCCATTGATCCGTGTTGAAATTTCATCAGACTCACACCCATTCTACACTGGACGTCAAAAGTTCACTCAAGCAGATGGACGTGTGGATCGTTTCAACAAAAAATACGGTCTCAAATAAGAACCAACACAGAACCACTTCCCTTTCGGGAGTGGTTTTTTTGAGTTCTTCCTTTCTTATCTTACAATAGAAAAATGCATTATATCACAGAAACATTGGGGACTTATCTTGATTTAAAACCCTACCACCATTATGCCTCCATTCCTCTTATTCATTTTGAGAAGGATTTATCAGATACGTTCATTCTTTTCTTTAAAAGGGAGATGCAGGTCCATGTGATTGATCTAGAACAAGATTCTGGGCAGAGCCTTTTATTTGCCCATGCTAGTCTCATCGACCGTCAGGAGCTCTTTGATGGCATTGCTGCGGTTCCTCTAGAATCTCTGAATAGTCTCTACATTTTGGCTTTTCCTCGCGATCTTTACGAATTTTCAGCAGAAGCACGGTTAAAGAATATCGTTGCTCTCTATCAGGCGCACGAGGACGTCCTTTCTTTTCTAAAGTTGACACGTACTATAGGGGACCAGGTCACGGCTTATGAACTCGAGTGGAAAAGAACAGCAAAAAACCTGGCAGACTTTGATCCTTTTCGCTATACGAGCCGTTCTCAGGTGGAAGATCCTGATGCTCTATCGGTTGTCTCCAGTAAAGACTATGACTTCATTCCCGATTTTCATCCATTTTTATCTAGTAAACGAGGCGGCAAGGTCTTAAGCATCCCAGCTGACTATATGGACCCTAAAACTGGGCAAAGGGCCAGCCTTGAGATCATGGGCTGGTACTTGCGAGATCAGCAGCTAAAACTTCGATGGAAACCTAAACACACGCGCAAAAGACGCTGGCGCTCTTCTCAACTTTCTATCGACATTGTCAGCAAGCACTACTTCTTTCAGGGGGAAATTTACAAAGGAGCCAGTGCTCCAGTCTTTCTAGATCAGTTGGAATTCAAGGTCCCACAGGGTTACCAAACTGATCTCGAACAACCCTATCAAGAATTTTTAACGATAATAGCTGAACGAAAACGCAAAGCGCTTTTACGAAAGGTTTCGCTTGGAAAGCAAAAAGGCTAAGGTTTCCTTAGCCTTTTTCTGCTATTCTTCATTTTCTCTGATCTTCTTGATGATGCTTCCCATCTGAACGCCACCATCTTTATAGTTTCTATAATAACGGCCAGCTCCATCTCCAATATAGCTGATCGGTGAGAAAGTATCGCTCTTGAAGCTACCGTCTTCATCGATCAAGTCTTCCTCAACTTCACGACGGGTTACACGCGCGATAATATTGGTCAATGCTCCACATTCGACAAATTCAACAACTTGGCATTCAATGGAAACCGGACAAGCTGTTACCATTGGAGCATCTACAGTTTCCCCAATTGTATAGTCTAGACCTGTAAGAGCAAACTTATCCTTGCGGCTATTGAAACCAGCAATTTCAACTTCTGTTAAGAGCTCCTCTGTAGGGATATTCACGGTGAAAGATCCGTGTTTTTTAATTTCTGTGACGGCATTTCCTTTGGTTCTCATAGCGACCACCATCATACTTCCCAGTGTATAGGCTGAACTAGAAGTTGAAATATTATAGCCATGCACATCATCCTTGTATCCTAAGAAAAATACAGGAAATCCAAAATATAACTTGCGTGTTTCAAATGTTTGTTTCACACTTTTCTCCTTTTTTAATTACTTGATGGTAAAGTTAGAAAATCAGGTAGCCTCCGCTAGATCCTGAATTTCACGGATAAATTGACCATTTTCTAAGATCAGGATGCGATCACAAATGGCCTGGCACAATTGCTCATCATGGGCGATGAAGATAAAGGTATTCTGATACTTAGCATGCAGTTTATAAAGCAATTGTAAAATTTGAACCTGGGTTTTGGGATCCAAACCACTGAGGGATTCATCAAAAATAATGATATCTGGGTTTAGGAGCAAGGTTCTGGCAATGCAAACTCTCTGCAACTGGCCACCACTTAATTCTCTTGCTCTTTTTCCTAAGACTTCTGATGGTAGTCCTACTTCTGTTAAAACGTTGTGGACTTTATCTATCGGAAAATCTTTTGGAAGAGCCTCTAATAAGATTTCTCTCACAGTAAATCGTGGATTCACAGCGTGAAAGGAATCTTGGAAAACGACCAAGATGCGAACACCATCCTCTTTGATGGAATAGGTCTTGCCATCTAAGAGAACCTGTCCTTGACTTGGCTTTTCAATTCCTAAGATGACTCGTGCTAGAGTAGACTTGCCACTCCCACTTTCTCCCATAATTCCAACAATTTCACCTTTTTTGATGGATAAATTGCAATGGTCTAGGACCGTTTTTCCCTGATAGTTGACCGTAATATCTTTACATTCCAGCATTATTTCTGATCACCTGCTTCATATCTTGTTCTAAGAATAATTCCTTGGTATAGCTTTCTTTTGGAGCTGTCAATAGATCCTCGGTTTTTCCAAATTCAACGACTTTTCCCTTCTCCAAGACCAACATATTGCCACCGAGCTCCCTCGCCAAAGAATAGTCATGGGTAACGGTAATAACTGTCTTATGCTGAGCCAGTAAGTCTTTGATCAAGCTTAGGATCATCTCACGGTTCACACGATCGACCGCTGAGGTTGGTTCGTCCAGTATAATCGTTTCTGGATCTAGACATAAGATCATGCCTAACATAATCCGTTGGAGCATGCCTCCACTTAGTTCAAAGGAGTATTGCTGGAGAACCGATTCCGGATTTGCGATCCGAACCTTTTCTAGAACGTCAAGAGCTTTCTTGCGGCATTCACTTTTGGAAAGAGTTGAGTGGCTTTTTATGGTCTCATAGAAATGCGTCCAAATCGTTTGAAAGGGATTAAACATAGCCATGGGATTTTGAACCAAATAGGCGACCTTCTGTCCTCTAAAGGCGTTCCAGTCTTTGTCTGAAAAAGAATCTAGATGGAGATCCCCATAATGAATCGATCCAGTCTGTTTCATGTTCCGAGGGATAATCCCTATTAAAGCCTTGGTCAGTAGGGTTTTTCCTGATCCACTTTCTCCCACCACTAGCAGGGATTCCCCTAGGGGATGGGTGAAAGACACCCGATCCAGACGAGACTCCTCCTGATCGACAAGAGAAAGATCTTTAATAATGAATGATTCCATTCTTCTCTCCTTTCTCTTCGATATATTCACCAAATAGGTTAAAGGAAATGACGGTTAAAAAGATAGCTAAGCCTGGTGCGATCATCATCCAAGGCGCCACTCGGAAGTAGGCCCGCGCATCATGCAACATTAAGCCCCACTCTGAAACATTGGGTTGGACTCCAATTCCTAAGAAAGAAAAACCAGAAATCATCAGAATGATATTCCCGATGTTCATGAGAAGAATGACCAGTACGGGCTTGTAGATAAAGGGCAAAATATGCTTTTTAAGAATGTGAATGGAACCCATTCCCATGATCTGAGAACTAATGACATAGGGCTCTTGTTTGGTAGAAATGACCAAATTTGTCACAATCCTTGCATAGTAGATCCATTCGATAATGACAATGGCAATGATCATATTGCTCATTCCTTGTCCTAGGATTCCAACAGTAGCAAGTGAAAGAAGAAAACTCGGAAAGGCCATCAAGACATTGGTCAGCCAAAGAAAGGCACCTTCCATTTTTCCTTGATACCAACCTACAACCAAACCTACGATAAAGCCGGTCACTACTTCTAAGACACTAATTGCGACAGCTAAGAATAGGGAATAACGCGCACCATATAAGAGTCTCGAAAAAACATCTCTACCCAATTGATCTGTCCCTAAAATATGTTGGGGACTTGGACTTAAGAGCTTATTAGAAACATCTACATATTGCGGATCATAAGGCGCTATAAAGGAGGCAAACAAAGCAAGGAAAATCAATAGACCTAATATGAAAATGGAAAACATCACACTTTTTTTCATGATCCATTACCTCTCTTCCTTACTCGTGGGTCAATCCAGTGGTTGACCGCTTGCGTCATGCCATTGTTTAATAAGAATAATAAGCCAAATAACATCATACATCCTTGAATTAAAGGTGTATCAATCGAACGAATCGCCTCTACAAACAAACTTCCTAATCCATTCCAGGAGAACACTTCTTCAACAATCAAAGATCCTGTCATTAAATAAACAAATGTCAGACTTAATCCAGTCGCAATCGCAGGTAAGGCATTTCGAAGAATATGATGGGGTAATAGATAACGTAGTTTAACCCCTCTCATGCGTGCATTTTCAACATGTGGACTCTCCAACTGGGTCGATACGGCTTTCCGCACTAAGGCAATATATTGGCCAATCAGTGAAAAGCTTAAGGTGATACTCGGTAAGACGATACTGAGAGGTTCATTTTTACCAGATACAGGCAACCAGCCTAATTTTACGGAAAAAATAAAAATCAACATGTAACCGAGCCAAAAAGCAGGCATGGATACCGAGCTAAAGCCAATGAACCGCATGCATTTGTCAAAGAAGGAATTGGTCTTCAAGCCACTGATAACCCCAATGGGAATAGAAACGACAATGATAAGAATAAAGGAAGTCAGTCCTAAATAAAAAGTGGATAGGAAACGACTAGCAATTAAACTGACAACGGATTCCTTCAGTAAATAAGAGGTTCCAAAGTCTAGGTGAAGAACTTTTACGAACCAGGATAAATATTGTTCAATCCAGGATTTATCCAAACCCAAATAGGTTCTTGCATTTTCAAGAGCCGCTGGAGTGATTGGCAAATGCCGAATTCGCAGATAATTCTCTGCTGGATCCTGCGACGTAAATTTTGTAAGGATAAAGGTGATAATAGAGATAACAAGTAAACCACTTATAAAACTAATAATTTTTTTAAAAATAGCTTTCATATCATATAAAACTTAGTTCCTAAAACAATGTGATCCGCTTTAAAAGATCAACATTGATCCTCTAAAGCGGAGTCCCATATCAAAATAAAAGGAAAGTCACTTTGATGGAGGCCACATTGTCTACTTCATTCAAGACCTTGTCCTTATTTGTTCACTTTTTCGATATAGCGAACTGGAAGGGCATTTTCTTCTGGAGCAAAACGAACATTTTTCAACTCACCTGTACGATAAACAGAGATCACTGACTGATAAGTCAATGGGATATAAACCGCTTCCTCATGGAGCAAGGTCAAAGCTTTCTTATAGCCAGCATCTACTTTATCTTCATCAGCTTCTGTCAAGGTTTGTTTGATGGTTTCATCCAATTCTTTCTTAATTGGAAGGGCTTCAAGAGAAACATTTTCTGGGTGACCATGTGCAGACTCAGCTGTCAATGCTGTCATCCATGCGTGAGGGTCCCATGGAGCTCCCCAAGAGAAGGTAAGCATCATATCAAAGTTTCCTGTTTTCGCATTTGCCCAATAATCGTCTTCTTCCATGGCCGTCAATTTCACTTCGACACCAATTTTCTTCAATTCGCCTTGGAAATACTCTGCAAGATCTTTATCCGTTGCTTTTGTCGAAATGTAAGGGAAATTCAATTCCATCTTCTTGCCATCTTTGGCACGGATTCCATCAGATCCCTTCTTCCAACCAGCAGCATCCAACATTTTTTCTGCTTCTTTTTCGTCAAATGTATATGGTTTTAAGCCAGCATCTGAGTGAGGAGTTGATTTAGAGAAGATGGTATCGGCAGGAGTTTCTGCCCCCATGAATAATTTCTCTGCAATTTCTTTTTTGTTAATGGCATGGTTAATAGCTTTACGAACATTCTTATCTTGGAAGACTTCTTGTTTGGCATTCAAGAGCAACAAGCGAGTAGACATTGGTTGCGAAACATCCGTTGTATATTTCTTATCTTTCTTGTATTGAGCGAAGGTATTTAAACCAATAACACCATTTCCATAAAGCAAATCTACTTTACCAGATTCAAATTCTAAAGCACGTGTTTGGGCATCTGGAATTATCTTAATGGTTACTTCTTTCAGTTTTGGTTTTTCACCCCAGTAGTTTTCATTACGTGCAAAAGTGATGTACTCGTTAGATTTTTTATCTTTGACCACCCATTGACCAGTACCAATAGAGGATTTGATTTTATTCTTAGTTGTATCATCACCATCCGGGAAGCTGGCATCTGCTAAGAAACGAATTGGACGAATCATAGAAAGATCGTAAAGTGTGGCACTGTATGGTTCTTTAAGGGTAATTTCAAAGGTATGATCATCAACAACTTTGTAACTATCCAATACATTGGTGAAGTTAAACCATTCATGGTTTCCTTTGTTTTCTTTTGAGAAAATCGTATCGAAATTCCGCTTCACATTAGCTGCGTTGAAATCAGAGCCATCTGAGAATTTGGCTTTTCTCAAGTTGAAGGTATAGGTTTTCCCATCGTCACTAACCTTCCAGCTCTCTGCTAAGGCAGGCTCAATTTTCCCATTGTCTCCGTAACGGACAAGACCTTCATACACCAAATCTTGAATAATAAATTGATCTGGATTATATACGTGAGGATTGACATCTCCAAAGTCTTCTCCCCAGGCGAGGGTAATCTTATCTTTCTCAGCGCTGCTGTCTGAAGACTTACCATTTTGCTGGCAGGCAGCTAAACACAAAACTGCTAAACTAGTAACAGCTAATTTCCAAAAATTTTTCATTAGATAAACCTCATGATTAATATTTTTGATTCACATAAGTTTGTAGAGCATCTCCAAATTTTGTAACCAATAAAATGATCCCAATTAAGAAGATGCAAGGGAAAGCGACAATCCAGGGAGCTTCCTGGATATAGGTCCGACCATCGTTCATCATGGCTCCCCACTCTGGAGACGGAGCCTGCGCGCCTAGTCCAACAAAACTAAGGCCAGCAAACTCCATGATGATCGTCGAAACATTAAAAGTCATGGTAGTGACAATTTGCGGAAATAAACTAGGAACATAGTAATTTTTGATGGTGTTCCAAAAGTTATTTCCGTACATTTTTGCTGATTGAACATAGAATTCATGTTTTAAACGCAGGGTCAGCGACCGAGTGATGTAGGCATATTTGGTCCAAGCCGTTAAGCCAATCGCTATGACCGTTTGTTGCAAACCTACTCCTAACAGGCTCACAATAGCAATCACTAAGACGATAGATGGAAAGGACTGAAAAGCCGTAATAAACAAGAAAATAGCACGATCCAACTTCCCACCGATCAAGGCACTGGTCACTCCAATAAAAGAACCAACTAGGGTGACAAAGAGAAGGATCCCAACTGCAGGCACAATGGTTTGTACCCCACCACTTAGGGTTCGAGCAAATACAGAGCGGCCCACGGCATCTGTACCAAACCATTCTTGACTATTGGGTGCTTGGAGGGCATTTCCTAAATGGACCTTGGTAATGCTGTCTCCTAAAAAGAAGGGAGACAGACAAGAAATCAAGAGGACCAAGAGAAGGCATCCAGCCAAGAGATAGAGGTTGCGGTTACTAACTTTTTTCATCGCTTACCCTCCATTTCCTTTAGGACTAGCCTCTTTCTTAAAAAGAAGGAAGTGGGTTGGTTGCGATAGACGGGCCTTAGGATTTAGCCAGGTGATCAAGGCTTGGGTGGTGAAATTGACAAGCAATACCCCAAGTGTAATAACCAGAACAGCTCCTTGGACCAGAGGATAATCCCGATTGACCACAACTGCAATCAGCATTTTTCCGATGCCTGGCCAAGAGAATAAATACTCTATAATGGCAACACCTCCTAACAGAGAACCCAGTGACAAACTCACCAATGTCAACAAAAAGGGAAGGGTATTATACAAGACATCCTTAAAAAGAATGCGACCTTCCGGTATGCCACGTCCTCTGGCACCTTCTACTGCTGGCGACTGTAGCTCATCAATGATAGCCGTTCTCAATTGAGGAATATAGCGTGTAGACATGGTCAGCGCCATGGTAGAAATCGGTAAAATTAAGCCCCATTCATTTGCGGTTGACTGAATAGGAAACCAGCCAAGCTTGACTGAAAAGACAAGCATCAAGAGAATTCCAATGACAAAACTAGGAATGGCATTTAAAAATGCGCAGACCGTCATTATCAATCGATCCAGTCGACTACCGATATGATAGGCTGCATAAATCGAGAGAGGAAGGGATATGGCAAGGGTTGCCAGCAAGATGTGGATCCCTAGATAGATCGTATTTGGAAAGTAAAAGACCAATTGATCCCAAACTGGGGCTCCTGTACGATAGCTGATCCCAAAATTTCCCTGGAGGATGTTTCCTAACCATCTCAGATATTGCAAAATAAAACTATCGTTTAAGCCCATCTCAGCTCGTTTTATCTCTAGTAGTTCTTTGGTATAAGGAATTCCTTGCGCATTTAAGATACTTTCTGCAGGGTCCCCTTTAGCCAGATACACTAACAAGAAAGAAAGAAAACTAACACAGAGCAGGATCAAAACCATTTGAAATAGTAATTTGATGAAATATCTTGTCATGGCTCCCTTCCTTCTTCCTGATAAGGTTTCATCAACAGTTTGGTGTAGTCCGACTGAGGATTTCGCAAAACGTCTGACATCACCCCATTCTCTTGAATTTTTCCATCTTTTAGTACCATGATTTCATCACAAAATTGGCTGACCAGCGCAATATCGTGTGAAATAAAGAGAAAAGATGTTTGGGAGCTATTCTGAATCTCTTCTAAGAGTTCCATCACTCCCTCTTGGACGGTCACGTCTAAGGCACTGGTGATCTCATCACAAATTAATAAGTCAGGTTGGACCAAGAGAGCCCTGGCAATGGCCATCCGTTGACATTCTCCACCACTTAATTGGTGGGGAAATTGCTGGGCCAGGACAGGATCCAAGCCAACCCTTTCCAGGAGTTGGTGAATCTTCTCTTCCATCTCCTTCTTAGTCTTACAAATCTTAAAATTCTGGCAAACCTCTTCTAAACTTGCTTGTAAGGTCCTTTTGGGATGAAAGGCTTCTTGAGGCTGTTGAGAGATGTACTGGACCTTTTTGTAAAACTCAAGGTCAGTAAAACTTGTCAGCGATTGCCCCAGAAACTGAATCCTTCCCTCTTGCACATCCAGGAGTCGACTCAGAATTTTGGCAATGGTACTTTTACCCGAACCAGATTCTCCGACCAAACCAAGCCGATGACCCTTATTTAGAGTAAAGGACACATCAAAAACACCAGCCTGATGATGAAGTGGATCTTGATAATGATGAGTGAGATCTTTACATTCGAGTAAATAGGTCATTTGGTGACTCCTGCTACAATTTTAGTTTGGGAATAGCCCTTAGTAATTTCTGGGTGTAGGGATGTTGCGGATTTTGGAAAATTTGGTCGCGTCTTCCTTCTTCCACAATCCTCCCCTCCTTCATAACCAAGATCCTATCTGCCAACTTTTTAGCGACACTCATATCATGAGTGACAAATAAGAGGCTGGATTCTTCGGTCCTTAGCAATTGAATCAAGGTTTGAATAAACGATTCCTTGGAGAGAACATCCAGGGCACTGGTCGGCTCATCTGCCAAGAGCAATTTAGGATGAGTGGCTAAGGCCAAAGCAATGGCCACTCGTTGCATCATACCTCCACTGAGTTCAAAAGGATACTTTGATGGTACCTGTGCTGGATCTAAGCCAACCATCTGGAGGCATTCCTCTAAGGATCTCATCTTTTCTACTTGAGAGCGATGACTCTTGACGAGATCCTCGTAATGGTCTTTGATTTTACGGTTGTTGTTAAAACCTAGACTGGACTGCTGCGTCACCCAGGCCAATTCTGTTCCTACAAAGGGATAAGAAACCCGCTTCTTTTGTGGGCTGATGGCCTGATCCCTATAAGAAATACTGCCTTGGGTAATGACTAAGTCATTCAAGGGAAGACCCAAAAGCAGTTTTAAAATCGTTGTTTTGCCACTGCCACTTTCTCCGACGATTCCGACTGCTTCACCTGCCGAAACGGTTAGAGAAAGTTGATCTAAAATAATCTTGGACGGGGAAGAAACCGTGACATTCGTCAGTTGCAACATAGCTTTACTCCTTCGAGAGTTTATTTGTTACATGGTAATAATCTGTTGGATGGGATTCCAAATGAGAGATGGATTTGTCCATGACGATGGCAACTTTATAAAATCCAATGATTGTATAACCATAATCCTTATCCACAAGGGCTTGAATGTCCTTGCTTAATTGGATCCGTTTTTTCTGATCGGTCTCAGTTGCTAGCGCTTCGATCTTCTGATCAGCTTCCGCATTGCTATAATGACCGATATTTCCTACTCCCCCAGTTTTGACAGCTGAGTTAAAGTAAGCATATGGATCGCCAATCGGAGCAGCTACTACAGCATAAGGTGTGAAGGCATAATCTTTCTCCGTTGCGACGGCACTCACTTCCACCTTACGAATCTTCGCTTCAATTCCAACCTCTTTTAATTGTTGTTGAGAAGCTTCAATGGCTAACGGCATTTCTGGTAAACGAGTAAAGGAGAGCAATTCAATCGTGACTTTCTTTCCATCTTTTTCACGGTAGCCATCTCCATCGGTATCCTTGTAGCCAGCCTCATCTAACAGTTTCTTCGCTTTTTCTACATTGAACTCATGAACACTTTTATCCAAAGCAAAATCAGAGCTAGAAGGGAGAGGTCCTGTGGCTGGAACAGCAGCTCCTTTAAAGAGGGATTCTGTATAAGTTTTCTTGTCGACCAAAGTATCCAAAGCTTGACGGAACTGATCATCAGCTATATAAGGATCTTCAAAGTTGTAGACATAGCTTAAGTAACGGCCACCTTCTTTTTCAGATATTTTATAATGGTTGTCTTTTTTAAAGCTTGCTAAATTAGCATATGGGAGCCCATAAACAGCATCAACTTCTTTGGATTGTAGGGCAGCAGAAATCGCTGTTGGATCAGAGAAATATTTAATCTTGACCTGTGCAACCTTGGCTTTACCACCCCAATAATTTGAATAGGCCTCTAATGTAGCGCCTGTTTCTGGCGTATAGGTCTTGATTAAAAATGGGCCTGTCCCTACTGGAGCTTTATCTGAGGCAGCTTTTCCATCTACGTCTACAATAACAGAGTAAGGCTCTGCTAATAGATTCTTCATGATGGGCTGTTCTGATTTGGTTTTGATGGTCACAGTTTGACCGTCAGATTGGATACTCTCTATTCCAAGATCAGCAGCCGCGCGCTTACTCTTTTCAATCAGTCGTTTTAAAGAAGCCTCCACCTTCGCACCAGTCATCTTTTCCCCATTTTGGAAGGTTACATCATTGCGAAGGGTGATTTTCCACTCTAATTGAGAAGTTTGTTCTATTTTTTCAGCTAGCCAAGGTTGAGGGACTAACTGATCATCCATTTTAAATAAGGTTTCTCCAACTCCATAACGAACAGTAAACCAACCATTATATTCATCTGCCGGATCAATATTGGTTGGGAATTGGGTATAACCAATCGTCACCGTTTGAGCATTTTTAGCTGCTTCTGGTGATGAGGGTTGATTAGTTTTTGCACAACCCATAAGGGCTAGACTCATGAGAGTCGCTCCGATCATAAATTTCCATTTTTTCATTTGTATCCTCATCCTATTAATATATTTTTTTCTTTAAGAAAGTAAGAACAAAAGAAAATTTCTCTTACCTTCTTGACCCAGTTTCCATCTTCATCAGCTTTCGCTTGCGGGATCCTTCTCGCCACCTTCTGTAAGCAACGTTTCTTCCCAAGGATCCTTGTTTTCTAGGAGTAAAACAGTGCCTTGAGGGATATCAATCGACCAAAAATCAGCTTCTGGATCTACTAAAAATTGATAAATCAGGCGTAAAACACCTAGATGCCCAACTATCGCAATTTCATCATCCTCTGTTTCACGAATCTCTTCGACAATGGATTGGACCCGATCTTTAAATTTTTCAAAAGGTTCAGCCTTAGAGGGCGTCACCTCAAAGGGGTTTTCCAGCCATTCTTCCCAAACCAAGGGAAAGGCCGCTTGAATTTCATTGGCTGTCCTTCCCTCCCATAAGCCGAAATCTCTTTCGTTCAAGGCTTTATAAGCCGTGGGATTCTGATCTGGGAAAATGATGGCAGCTGTTTCTTGCGTTCTTTTGAGCTGACTAGTATAAACTCGAGAAATGCTTCTTCCTTTCATCAATTGATGAAGGAGGGCAGCTTGTTCTTTTCCCGTCTCGTTGATTGAGACATCCGCTTTTCCATAGAAAAACCGTTTTTTATTAAAGTCTGTTTCTCCATGGCGAATCAGGTACCACTTTTTTACTGTCATATGATCATTCCTATCAAAAATATTATCTGGGCTACTTCTACTGATGCTCCTAAGGTATCCCCTGTCTCGCCATCAATCTTTTGATAAACGAACCAGCGAAAGGCTAGAGTACCAAGAATGACCAAACTATAAGCAAGGAGCCCTTTGAGCCAAAAGCCAGCAATAAGAACAGCCAGTGGGACAATCTGAGCTATGAGGATGGAACTGGTCTTGGTTCCGGAAAAGAAGTTTCCAGAGCCACCAGATTCTCTTGCATAGCGCATCTTGTAGAGCTGAATGGTCAGCCCAACCTTCCCAATCATCGATAAAGAAGCGACAATCAGCCACTTAGGCTGGGGAAGATATGGTCCCATCGCGATCATTAGGCCGTAATAGAAAATTAAGGCCAAGACACCATTACTACCGATACGGCTGTCTTTCATGATTTCCAACATCCGTTCCTTGGAACGAGAAGAGAATAAGCCATCAGCTGTATCTGCAAGGCCGTCTAAATGGAAGCCTCCCGTTAAAAGTACATCAAAGAACAAGGTTAAAATCCAGGCAATGGTGTCAGGAAGTACCAAAGATGTCAGAACAAAAAATAAGGAGGAAATGAGCCCTAATAAGAGACCAAAGAGCGTTAAAATGGGAACTCCTTTTCGAACATAGGAGAGATCAACCGCTTTTGGAATCACAATCCGACTAAAAAATTGTGTATAGATAATGAGTGCTGAAATCATTTTAACTGCTGTGCTAGCCCACAAATAACTAAGTAGACTTCACTTGCCTCCTTTGCAATTAATTGATTGACCCGACCTTGAAGATCTCTAAAGTATCGTCCAAGACGAGTGTCCGGAACGATGCCAAGCCCCACTTCATTAGTGACAATCCAAAAAGTAGCTTGGCGCTTCTTCATAGCAGCTAACAGCAAAGCCCACTCGGATACGAGGGCATCCAAAATACGTGCTTGTTCTGCCTTGCTTAAAAACTGCTCGTCTGATAAGAAACCTTTCTCTGGGTACCAGTCATTGACCAGATCAAACAGTCGATTGGTGGTTAACATAGTGGCACAGTCTAATAAGTAATCGCTATGATGGTCTTGTTCAATCCATTTAGCTAAGTCCCGGTATTGTTCAAGCGTATCCCAGCTTTGTGGACGTCTTTGTTGATGGAGCTTGACCCGTTCCTGCCACTCTGGATCTTCTTTCATAATGAGACCTGTTGCGATGTAACAAACCCCTTCCTTCTGGATGAGTTTTGATTCAGCAAAGGAGGATTTACCACTACGAGCACCACCTGTGACTAAAACAATCTTCCCCATATTTTTCCTCTCATTATAACTGGCTAAAGGCTTTATCAAAAGCAGCTAAGGTGCGGTCTAGATCCTCATAAGAATGAGCACTTGATAAGAAGTTGCTTTCATATTGAGATGGAGCAATATAAACCCCTTCTTGCAAAAGTAGCCCATGTGCCTTGGCAAAAAGTTGATGGTCCGCTTGTTTAGAATCCTCAAAATTCAATACTGGTTTTTCTGAGAAGAAAAATCCAAACATGGTTCCAACAGAAACCACTTGAAGAGCTACCCCATGTTTTTCGGCTAAATTGCGGATGCCCTGACAGAGATAAGCAGTCTTTTCGACCGTGTGATCAAAGACTTCCTTGGTCAATAGGCGTAAGTTTTCATAACCAGCTGCCATGGCGATCGGATTCCCTGATAAGGTTCCAGCTTGATAAATATCTCCTAAAGGAGCGATTTGATTCATGTATTGAGCCTTACCACCAAAAGCGGCCACTGGGAAACCACCTCCGATGACTTTCCCCAAACATATCAAATCAGGGTCAACTTTATACAAGCCTACTGCCCCTTGATAATGTGCACGAAAACCAGTCATGACTTCATCAATAATGAAGAGAGAGCCAGCTTCTGTTGTTAGACGGCGAATCTCTTCAATGAATTCTTTATGTCCTGGAATCAAGCCCATGTTTCCTGCAATAGCTTCTACAATGACACAAGCGATTTCATGACCATGCTCTTCAAAACAATTTCGCAATGCATCTAAATCGTTATAAGGAAGGGCAATCGTCTCACGCGCCACCTCAGGTATGACACCCGCTGAATCTGCAATTCCAAAGCTTGCTACACCAGAGCCAGCTTGAACCAAGAAAGAATCACTATGACCATGGTAGCAACCAATAAATTTCACTACCTTTGGTCTTTTGGTAATCCCACGCGCTAAACGGATGGCACTCATGGTTGCCTCTGTACCAGAATTGACCATTCGAATTCTCTCTACAAAAGGGAGACGTTCTTTAATAAGCTTGCCTAGTTTGATTTCACGTGGACTCGGTGCACCATAACTGGTTCCTTCCCATAGGGCATCTTGTACTTTTTCAAGAACATCTTTTGGAGCATGTCCTAAAATCATTGGTCCCCAAGAGAGCACGTAATCCACAAATTGATTCCCATCTACATCATAGAGATAAGATCCTTGAGCATGGTCTATAAAGAGAGGATTGCCACCGACTGCCTTAAAAGCTCGTACAGGGCTATTGACACCACCTGGGAAAATGGATTCTGCTTCCTTGAAGTAATCATTTGATTGTGTTCGTTTCATTTTTCAACCTAGCCTTTCAAATATCCTGCTACATCCTTGGCAAAATAAGATATGATTAAATCCGCTCCTGCTCGCTTCATTCCGATGAGACTTTCCAGGACCACTGCTCTCTCATCAATCCAACCTTGGGCAGCAGCAGCCTTCACCATACTGTATTCCCCACTGACATTGTATGCCACAAGTGGAAGATTGCTTTGATTTCGTAAATCTCTTAAGACATCTAAGAAGGCAAGAGCTGGTTTTACCATTAGGAAATCTGCTCCTTCTTCTTCATCACTTTGAGCCTCCCGCAGAGCTTCTAAACGGTTTGCTGGATCCATCTGATAGGTTTTTCTATCACCAAATGCCGGAGCACTCTCACCAGCATCACGAAATGGTCCATAAAAACTAGAAGCAAATTTAACCGAATAAGACATAATTGGTACCATGTCAAAGCCAGACTTGTCTAAGCCTTCTCGAATCGCTGCAACATATCCATCCATGGCATTAGACGGTGCAATGATATCTGCTCCCGCTTCAGCTTGACTAATCGCTACTTGGACTAAGCGTTCCAAAGAAAGATCGTTTACAACCGTTTCACCATCTAGAATGCCACAATGTCCGTGACTTGTAAATTCGCATAGACAGGTATCTGCTATGAGAATTAAATCTGGATAGTGTTGCTTAATCAAGCGAAGAGCTTTTTGAACAATCCCATCTGGGTTAGAGGCCTCTGAACCAACTTCATCCTTTACAGCTGGAATCCCAAATATAATAAAGGATTTGATCCCGAGTTGTACACAGGATTC